>QKIM01000433.1 GCA_003249585.1 Deltaproteobacteria bacterium | reverse complement strand
CATCTGCTTCGTGATCTTCATCTCCTTCATCCTCTGGGGCAACGTCATCGGCGCCACGGCCCTCATGGGATTCTCTGCGGCCATGGCCGGATCTCTCCTTGCGTTCCTGATCTTCAATTCCTACCCCGCGTCCATCTTCATGGGCGACACGGGGAGCATGTTTCTCGGGCTCATCATCGGGACCGTGAGCATCGACATCGACTACGCGGGACCCAGCCGCCTCACCATCCTCATCCCCGTGATCACCCTGGGGCTCCCCCTGTTCAACATGGTCTACGTCATGACGGTCCGGGTCCTCTCGGGCATGAGCCCCTTCAAGGGCACCCTGGATCACTGGCACGACAACCTCAAGAGCATGGGCCTCACCACCAACGCCGTGGTCTTCGTCTCGGCCCTGGTCACGGCGCTCCTCTCCACCATCGGCTTCATGATCCTGGTCCTGCCCTACCGCTACACCCTCCTCGCAGAGGGCGGTCTGGCCCTCCTGGGTCTGGCGGTGATGGCGGCCTTCTATCTGCGCAAGCGCAGGCGGGAAAAGACCCCCTCTTCGTAATCGAACCGTTCGGAAGGTGAATCGTTCAGGCGGGAATTATTCGCAGATCTCTTCGACGGCTTCACAGACATCGACGTTGCACCAGCCGGAGAGGCACTGGTCGTCATCGTCACAGGCCTCGCCGCCGTCTTTCTTGGCTGTGCAGAACCCGTCTTCCGTCCAGCCGCCGGGCATGTCGCAGTAGAGGTCGCCCCACATGTCGCAGGAGGTCAGGACCAGGTTCTCTGAGTCGAAGCACATGTCGTCCAGCTTGGCGCTGATCTGACAGGTCCCCGTGAAGTTCTGGAAGTCGTCGAGGGCACAGACCAGATCGTTGTACATGGCGCATATGTCGCCGTCGTTGTAGGAACAGACGTCGTCAACGCTCTCCATGATGGTGAGCTCGACGCAGGTGGCCTGGGTCCCGCCCATGCCGATACACATGGTCCCGCTCTCGCACTCGAGATCGGCCATGCCGTCACAGTCCTCGCCGGCGGAGAGGCGCCCGGTGCACTCCTCCGTGTCAGGGTGGCAGAAGAGCCCATCGGCGCACCAGTCCTCGTCGGGATCGCAGGCGCCGCCCTCGGTCACGGAGGCGGTAAAGAAGGTGCACTCACCCAGGACACACTTGGCGCCGGTCTCACACTCATCCGTGGTCTCGCAGCCATCACCCTCGAGCACGGCGGCCATGCACGTCCCGGGGCACTCGGCGTCGGTGTCGCAGTATCCGCTCTCGCACTCCTCGTTGATGAAGCAGGCGGAGCCGTCGGCTATGGTGCCCGTGAAGACGCCGTTGCAGGCCTCGGGCTCCGCGTCACCGAACTCGTCACAGGGCAGGGCCGCCATGGCCTCGACGCAGGCGTAGGCCTTCGCGCCATCATACAGGACCGTACCTTCGTTGACGGCGTCGATGACCGAGCCCAGTCCGCCGCCTTCGTTCTGGATGTTGTACGCCACGAAGTCCAGACACTGCTCATGGGTGCTGATGGCGATGTCGACATAGGCGTTGAACACATCGCAGGTCTGGATCTTATCGCAGAAGAGGTCGTAGTAGGTGGACTCGACCTCGCTGATGGCCACGGACGGGGCGGCGGCGTCGTCATCGCAGCCGATGAGGGTAACAGCAAACAAAACAAGGATAATTAAGGAAAATTTACGCAACATGGGAACCTCCTGAGGGTAGATGGGACACATACTCACCGTGGTCTTCATTTTCTGGAATTCAGTGTACCAAAGCCCCCCCATGACGCAAGTTTTTCCTTCAAAAACCCCAGTCATCCCATGGCAATACAAAATACCCCGACATCTTCCCTCTGGCGACCAGGCCCATGACGCAGTATGATGATCCGCAGGAGATCCACCATGCCCCGCTTTGCTGCCCTGCTCCCATGGCTCGTCCCCATCGTCGCGGTGACCTGCTCCAATCCCCGGCACGGTCAGCCGGAGAAGCGGACCGCCCGCACCGTCACCTCTCTCGTAGACGCCCGCCGTGGATTCACCACAACCCTCATTGCCCGAAAGCGCCTGGGTGTTGCCGCCCCAAGGCCTCCCGCGGGGATCCTCGATCTCGTCACCTACCCGACGGCTCTAGGTCCCATGGCCGCCTATCTGAGCCCGCGGCCCGCCTCAAAAGCGAGACATCCGGTCATCATCTGGGTCTACGGAACCTTCCGCAACTCCATAGGTTCCTTCCTGTGGGAGACGGTGAAAGGGCACGCGGACATGACCGCACGGGCCTTCCGGGAGGCGGGCATCGTCACCATGTACCCCTCCACCCGCGGGGGCAACGACAACCCAGGCTATGTGGAGTGCCTCTACGGCGAGCTCGACGATATCCTCGCCGCCCGAAGGTGGCTCCTCGCCCAGCCCTGGGTGGATCCCGCCCGCATCTATCTCGGAGGACACAGCACAGGGGGCACCATGGCCCTGCTCCTGGGCGAGGCGTCCACGGGATTTCGCGCCATCGTCTCCATAGGCCCGGCCGCCAGCACCGAGGAGTACGGCGCGAAATCCCTCACCTACGACACCCGAAACCCCCGTGAGAACGAGCTGCGCAACCCGTCTCGGTGGCTGCATCTCCTGAAGACGCCCACGTACGTCTTCGAAGGCACCAGACAGCCCACCAACATCGACGTGCTCGCCGTGCTGCGCAAGCGCGCCCGGGACACCCCCCTCCTCACCTTCCCCGTCACAGGCGAGGATCACTTCTCCTGCATTGCACCGGTCACGCAGTACATGGCCCGCGCCTTCGCCCGGGACACGGACACCTCCCGCCCCTTCACCCTCGATCTCGGAGAGACGCGCCGGCGCTTTCCGAAGAAAGTGATCCAGCCGTGAAACACGACCAGGACATCGACAGGCTCATCGCCCTCTCCCGAGGGCTGCGCTACCGGATCCTCGTGCAGGAGGTCCAAAAGACCAGATCCCTGTGCCTCATCTCCCGGGACGGCGCCCCGCTCATCGTAGAGGACGAACGGGACCGGGAGGGGATCCCCCTGTGGCCCTCGGAGGCCGTCACCGAGCGCATGGCCACGGGGATCTGGGAGGGCTGCCGGCCCCTGCCCGTCACCCTGGATGAATTTCGCTCCAAAATGGTGCCGAGGCTCTCCGAGGCCGGGCTCCTCCTGGTGATCTTCCCCACGGAGGAGGACAGCGGCCGGTCCGTTGAACCCGTGGAGTTCATGAGGGAACTTGAAACGCTCCCGGACCTCTGAGCCCCCATGGCGGCATATCTTGCGACGCAGCGACAAATTGGGTAGATTGAGCACTCTCGGCGGGAAAACGACCCGCCATGGAAAGGACTCGACATGGAAAAGGACACGGAGAAACAGGTCTCCATCTGGATAGATTCCGACGGCAACGTCTGCCTCGCCGTCCCCGGCGAAGGCGGCGAGACGGCCGTCTTCCTCACTCCCCAGGAGGCGGTCCTCATCGGGAACGACCTCGTTGAGCTCGGCAACTCCAAACTGCGCGAGGAGGCCGACGAGGAGATCTACCCATGGATGCGCATCCCCATGCAATTCCTCCTCATGGAGGTCAAGCCCCTGGGTGACGACTCCGGCGAGCGCGCCTACATCAGTTGCTGGATCCGGGATCAGTCCCCCGAGAACGCCGCGCTCCTGGCGGGGGCGCACGCGGGTGAGTTCGGCTGGCAGCTGGAGCGGATCGTGCGGCAGGATCGGGTCAACCGGGAGACCTACGCAAACGACGAGGAGAACCTGCACTACTTCGATCAGGCCCTCATCGACGAGATCGTGCTCGTCTTCGACGACGCCCCCGACGACGACGAGGAGGCACCGCAATGAAGAAGATCGCCCTTTTCGCCTACAACGGAGACCCCATGTGCTTCGTCCACGTACTCCTCTATGCCCTGGACTTCCAGGCCAAGGAGTACGATGTCAAGCTCGTCGTCGAGGGGAGCGCCACCAGACTGGTACGCGATCTGAACGATCCCGAGGCACCCTTCGCCCAACTCTACCTCAAGGTCCGCGACGCCGGACTCATCGACGCTGTCTGCATCGCCTGTTCCAAAAAAATGGGCGGCTACGAATCCGCCGTGGCCCAGGGGCTCCCCATGGATGGCGCGCTCAATGGCCACCCTTCCATGGAGAAGTACGTGGCCGACGGTTATACGGTCATGACCTTCTAAAGGAGCCGCCGTGCCCTGGTATCCCGTCTGTTCCTCCACGGAAATCGCCGAGGGGGGCTTCCGCACCGTCACTCTCCTGGGGAAACGCATCGCCGTGTTCCTGCGCAGGGGGGAGTTCTATGCCATCAGCGCCATGTGCCGCCATCAGGGGGCGGATCTCACCCGAGGTGTCCGCAACGGTGACGTCTTCACCTGCCCGAGGCACCACTGGCGCCACGACCTCTACACGGGAGAGTGCCTCTCGGAGCCGGGACTGACGCTTCCCAGGTACGCCCTGCGGATCCGCGAGGGACGCATCGAGGTGGAGGTAGGAGGTGAATACTATGACTGATGCCAGAGCCATCGCCAAAGCCCGTCTCGAGGAGCACCCGCGCCTCGCTCTGGGGACCTTCCCCACACCTCTCCTGCCCGCACCGGCCCTCTTCGGGTTCCAGGGCCCCGAGGTGTTCATCAAGCGTGACGACCTCACGGGGCTGGCCGTAGGAGGCAACAAGGCCCGGAAACTGGAATTCCTCGTGGGGGACGCCCTGGAGCAGGGCGCCGACACCCTCGTCACCGGCGGGGCGGCCCAGTCCAACCACTGCCTCCAGACCGCGGCCGCCGCCACCCGGGCAGGCATGGAGTGCCATCTGGCGCTGGCGGGAGAAAAACCCGAGGAGCTCACGGGGAACCTGCTCCTGGACACCCTGCTGGGCGCGAACCTGCACTTTTGCGGCGAACAACGGAAGGGCGAGAGCCTCGGTGCCCTGGGCGACGAACTGACCAAGGCCGGCCGCACCCCCTACCTCATCCCCTACGGCGGTTCCAACCCCGTGGGCGCCCTGGGCTTCGTGGTCGCCGGGCTGGAGATCGCGGCACAGCTGGAGGTCCTCCCCAGGCGGCTCACCCACCTCTTTATCGCCACCAGCTCCGCCGGCACCCAGGCTGGGCTTTTGGCGGCCAAGGCCCTCTTCGACCTCCCCTATGAGGTGTGGGGCGTCGGGGTCGACCGGGAGGACTTCTCGGACAACGCCCTCCACGACCGCATCGAGGACCTCGCCCGCCGGACCGTGGAGCTCCTCGCCCCGGGACAGGCCGTGGTCCTCCCCCGCATCCGGCTGCTGGGCGACTATCTCGGCAAGGGGTACGGGGTGCTGGGCGATGAAGAGCGGGAGGCCATCGGCTTCGCGGCACGGAAACTGGGCTTCTTCGTCGACCCGGTCTACACGGGCAGGGCCTTCTTCGGGCTCATGTCCAGCGTCCGGCGGAACCTCTTCTCCCCCGAGGAGCGCATTGTCTTCTGGCACACGGGCGGCATCCCCGCCATCTTCCACTACGGCACCGACCTCCTGGCCGGCTCGGTTGACTGACCATGGCCCACAAAGAACCCACGACCGACTCTCCGCACCTCAAGATCCAGCATCCCGAGGAGGGCATCGCCCGGATCACCCTGGCCCGCCCCCAGGCCTACAACGCCCTCTCCCTGGAGCTCCTCGGAGACCTCACCAGGACCATCGACGCCCTCTCGAGGGACCGCTCCCTCTCGGTCATCGTCATCGAGGGAGAAGGGAAGGGGTTCAGCGCCGGCCACGATCTCAAAGAGATCCTGGAGCTCTCCGAAGACGAACACCTTCACCTCTTCACCGTCTGCAGCGACCTCATGCTCCGCATCGCCGACATCCCCCAGGTGGTCATCGCGAAGGTGCACGGCGTGGCCACCGCCGCCGGATGCCAGCTCGTGGCCGCGGCGGACCTCGCCTACGCCGCCGGGACCGCCCGGTTCGGCACACCGGGCGTAAACATCGGCCTCTTCTGTTCCACGCCCATGGTGCCCCTCACCCGGGTCGTCGCCCCGCGCCACGCCATGGAGATGCTCCTCACGGGAGAGCTCATCACCGCGCAGCGGGCCTTTGAAATCGGCCTGATCAACGACGTGGTCCCCCAGGACGAACTGGAAGACCGCATCATGGCCCGGGCCCGCACCATCGCCTCCAAGTCGGCACTGGCCGTGGGAACCGGGAAGGCCGCCTTCGGCCGGCAGCGGGACATGGGCACCGAGGAGGCCTACCGCTACTGCACCACGGTGATGGTTGAGAACCTCAAGACGGGCGACGCGCGGGAG
>QKIM01000299.1 GCA_003249585.1 Deltaproteobacteria bacterium | reverse complement strand
CGAAGATCTCGGAGGCGACCATCTTCTGCCGGCGCGTGGGTTCGCGGTGGCTGCCGCGCGGATGTTTTGGGGTGGTGCGTTTATTCGTCATGATCCAGCGCCTCGGTGTGCGCCTTGAACTGTTCCCAGTCCCCGACCGGTTCGTCCGTCATTTCCCAGAAGGGATCGCGAAGGACGCCCAGGTTGATGATCTCGCGCTCACGGTGCTCCATGGGCGCGATGTACATGCTCTCGATGTGTCGGATCACGGTGTCCATCATGGACGCGGCGTGGCGGGCACTGTTGGAGACCACGCTGATCCCCAGGACAAGGCGGGAATGATCGTCGTTGGATTCGATTTCTGCGATGGCCGCAGGAAAGCGGTGCCGGATCCGCTGGGTTATCTGGAGGCGGATCCGCCGTTTCTCCTTGAGGGAAGTGACATGGCTCGTGTCAAACCCGAGCCTGGCCACCGCGACCACGAACATGAAATCCTCCACGGGAGAGTCATTCGCCTGGTTCTGCGTCAGGTACCGGTTCGTCGCAAACCGGCCCTCGAAGCTGAGCAGCAGAAGGGGATCTTTCGATCCGACAGGGGGCTTAATATAGTGAAACGCGGGGGGAGATCAAGGGAAAAGGTGGGGTGGGGGAGGCTATTTCTTCTTCTTGTCCTTCTTTTTGCGTTCGGTGGGGAGGGTCTTGTGGGTGACCTGCTTGACGATAGGGTTGATCTCGAAGTCGCCGGAACCCGCGAGCTTGAGGCCGCGGGACTTGCGGGAGGCCACCACCTGCTGACGGCGGTTGGAGTCGATGAGGATGAAGACGAAGTTGCCGTAGACGTCGGTCTTGTCCATGGCCCAGAGCTCAACGCCGCCGGCCCCGGACCACTTGAGGTGGTGCAGCTCGGTCTCGCCGCTCTCGGTCTTGGCGAAGACCTCCTCGGCTTTGCCGTAGGCCGACTCCATGGCCATCTGGAACTTCGCGAAGTTGTATCCCTCGAACTGCTTCGTGGGGAGGGAGATGAAGATCTTGTAGAGGCGGCCGTTGTGGAAGAAGAAGAACTTCTGCTCGTCGAGGTCGACGTGGGCCACCAGGGACTCGTTGTTGCGATGGGCGTACTGGTCGTCGATGATGGAGGTGTCCCAGCCGACCCTCTTGCCTGTGAACTTCATGACGTTCTTCTTCATCTTGGCGATGACGCCATGCATCTTCTGTCGGACGCGGTCCTTGGCGATGTCGCCGCTGGTCTTCTCAATGCGCTTTTGGTATTTCACCTTGATCTGCTTGGCGAGCAGGGCGAAGACCGTCTTGGGATCGCTGCCGAAGGTGAACTTGCCCTGCAGGGCCTTGATGGCCTGGGCCGTGCTCGCCCTGGAGGTGGAGGACTTGGCCTTCTTGCGCCGCCGCGCGTCGGCGTCGGTGGGGACCAGCCCGGCCAGAGAAGCGATGATCGTCAGAATCAGGAAGTGTTTCATTACCGTTTCCTCCAAAGTGAAAAGGGCGTCGGATACCCGGATTGTCGTGTCGTGACGAGGGCCTTTGGTCCACCGTCCGTCCTCTGAAGGGACGGGGCGTCTGGGGGCGATATTCATCACCGCACATAACTTATTTCAATATGTTCAAATTGCAAAATGATTTTTCTCGTGGTCCCTCCTTTCGGGCCCGATGCCGTCCGGAGCCTGCGGGAGGCTGACGGGAAAGAAATGTTGTTTCATATGGTTGATTTTTTTTCGTGCAAAAAGGCACAGCCCCTTGAAAACCGTTCCGAGGCGCGGTAAAAAGAATCAGCTCTTGTGGTAACCGCCCAGTCTCCACGAGGCTCCCGAATTTCCCTCTATCAGGGATCCAATTGATATAATTCCTCGAATCGGAATTGAATCCTGTCATCTTTTTCCCAAGATCCAGACCGCAACAGGGGAGGACGATGAACGGGAGAGGAAGTTCCCGAGCGGCCGCGGGGCCGATGAACAGAGGTCGCCTATGTCCACTACCGAGTGGGAAGAGAGAACGAACAGCGAGCGAGAGAAACGTCAGGAGAGGGGGCGGACCGCACCTTTTCAGATCGACAACCTGGCGGATGACCACCCCTTCTTCTCCTTCTTCCGGGTGAAGGGTGCCTCGCACCTCTCCTACGATGTGGAGATCCACTCTCTGCTGGACAACGGGCGCAACTACTGTACCTGTCAGGACTACCGCTACAACGCGCTGGGCACCTGCAAGCACATCGAGGCGGTGCTGGAGCAGCTGCGCAAGGCATCTCCCCAGGCCTTCACCTGGACCCTGCAGAAGCAGCCCGAACTCCAGTCGGCGCTCTTCGCCTGCTGGATCGACGGCAGGGAGCGGCTCTGCCTCACGGGGAGCGAGGCGTTGGCCCTCCCGGGCGCCTCACGGCTCTTCCCCGACGGTGTCCTGGCCGAGGGCCTCGACATAGACGCCCCGGACCTTCTCGAGTTCATCCCGACGCTCAAGAGCCAGCGGGTCCTGATCACCCGCAGCGCGGAGACCGCCCTCCAGCGTCTCGGCGATGAATCGGAGCTGTACCGCAAGGTGCTCATCCGCGAACGCGACAGCCTCGACGCGAACGTCCTGCGCAAACCCCTCAAGGGGTACCAGGTGGAGAGCGCCCGCTTCATGCTGGAGAACCGGCGCTGCATCATCTCCGAGCCCTTCGGCACAGGGAAACGCATCAGTTCCCTCGCCGCGCTGGCCGTCATCAAGAAGGTCCGCGGCAACGCCCGGGTCGTGGTGGTCACCGACCCCTCCTACTTCTCCCACTGGAAGCGCCTCATCAAGATCTTCTACCCCCTCGGGGTGCACACCTTCGGCGAGGCGCTGCAGCGCAACGCGCCCGATCCCTTCGCGGTGAAGCCCTTCTTCCTGTGCAGCTACGCCACCCTGCTGCGTGACGCCCAGAAGATTCAAGGGCTCGAGCCCACCCTCATCATCTTCGACGAGATCCAGAGCGTCCGGAAATGGACGGGGCAGACGGGGCAGCTCCTCAAGTCCCTGCATGCCCCCTACACCTTCGTGCTCGCCTCGGCGCCCGTGCTGTCCAACGACGAGACGGTGATCAACCTGGCCCAGTACTTCTTCCCCCGGGAATTCGGTCCCCTGTGGAAGTTCCTGGCCCAGCGTGCCCAGCGCGACCACTTCGGCAAGGTGGTGCAGTGGGAGGGACTGGATCCGCTGCGCGAGCTCCTCGCGGGCATCTCCATGGCCCGTCCGCTGGCGTCCATCGCCCAGGACATCCCGCGCCGCGCCAAGCTCCGCGTGGTCCTCACCCAGAACCTCAAGCAGCGCAAGGTCATGGGCGATCAGTTGACACGCCTCTTCGCCCTCGCCGGGACCCGCTTCGAGTGGTCCAAGAAGGACCTCTCCTCCATCCTCTCCTCCATCCGCGAGCTTCGGCTGGGGCTCGGCGAGATCTCCCACATCGTCAAGGAGAACAGCTCCACGCCCAAGCAGGAGTACCTGCGCGCCCTTCTCGACGAGGTCGCCCCGAGCCGGCCCCGCGTGCTGCTCCACACCCACTTCGCGGAGCTCATCGAGCCGCTCTCCACCATCGCCCAGGCTGCGGGGTACAGCGTCCTGACCGTGGAGTCCCAGGTCCAGGCTCAGAAGCTGGCCGCCTTCGACGGCCCCATCGTCGGGTTCATCACCGACAAGCACCTGGACTGCCGCGCCGACGGCGTGAACCTTGTCGTCAACTTCGACCTGCCCTGGAGCAAGGAGCTCATCACCGAGCGGCGCCAGGTGAGCTCCAACTCGGCCACGGGCTACCTCACGGAGTTCAATCTCCTGGTGGGAGGATCCCTGGAGGAGCGGGCCATGGTGGTCGTGGAGACCCTGCCCAAGCTCATCGGCGAATGGTTCGACGATCCCGAGGATCCCGTCATCGAGGATCCCCAGGCCCTGCGCAACCTCATCCGCAAGCTGGCGGGCCGCCGCGAGGAGCGCATGAGCTCCTCCAAGATGCGCAAGGTCGAGAAGTCCAACTCCCGCGAGCGGGTCATCTCCCTCAAGGGCATCCGTGACATGGGCCGCCCCGGGACGCGCGGCAACGAGCGCATCCTCTCCATGGGCCTCCCCCAGAAGAGCCTCAAGAAGTCCATCATCTGGAACGGATCCTCGCCGCTGCCCAGCCTGGCCGGCGCGACGATCCTCCTGAACCTCCAGACCGTGCCCGCGGGCGACGGCGTGGAGCCGGCCCTGGCCACCCTCGTGAACCCGGCCAATGGGCACTTCATGGCCTTCACCCCCGAGCACCTGACCATGCTGGGCGAGAAACTCACCGAGTGCGCCTTCATCGTGAGCGCGGGCACCTGTGGCCCCGTGGACGAGCTGCTGCGCGAACACATCCCGGGTTTCGACGGCCAGGTCCCCCTTCTGGACTTCCCCGGCCTGCTCTTCAAGACCTCCGGCGAAGAGTACAAGTTCCACGACATCTCCGAAGCCACCCTGGGCAAGCGCATGGTGTGGGACGAGAACGAGATCCGCCGCCTCTACCTGGGCAAGCGGTTCTCGGATCTCGCCGAGGTCGGGCGCTCCGACCTCAAGGTCTCCTGGGGCCTCATCGGCTACATCGCCCGCGAGGGCCGCTACTACACCCGCGGGAGCGGGGGCCGTGAGGAATACCAGCTGCGTCTCGACGAGATGCTGCCCGCCGAGGTCTTCGATCTGATGTTGACCCGGCAGAACCTCTGATGCGTATCGACCTCTTCGGCGTCTCCACCCACAACCTCGACTCCATCGATCTCACCATCCCAAAGGGGCAGGTCGTCGTCTTCACCGGCGTCTCGGGCTCCGGCAAGTCCTCCCTGGTCTTCGACACCATCCACGCCGAGGGGCGCTTCCGCTACCTGGAGACCCTCTCCTCGGAGGTGGGCTGGTTCTCCCGAAAGCGCGAGCGGCCCACCCTGGTGGCCGCCACCGGGCTCTCCCCCACGGTGGCCCTGGAGCAAAAAGCGGGCCGCAAGGGCAGCCGCAGCCGCCTGGCCGATCTCACGGGCCTTGGCCCCCTCATCCGCATCCTCTACACCCACATGGGCCTCCCCGTGTGTCCCTACGGTCACGGCCCCATCCGCGCCGCCGACGTGGAGACCGTGGTCCGCCGCCTCACGGCCCTGCCCCAGGGCGAGCGCCTCACCATCGCTGCCCCCCTGAGCGGGAGCGCAGCCGGCATGGCCTCCATGCTCATGGCCCAGGGCTTCACCCGTGTGCTCATCGGGGGCGCCCGCCACGATCTCGACGGTCCTGGAGCCCTGCCGCCCCACGAGGGCTTCGACGTCATCGTGGACCGGGTGGTCCTCAAGGAGAGTTCGGCTCCCCGCATCGCCGGCTCCGTGGAGCTGGCCTACCGCATGGCCTCGGGACGGGCCGTGGTCCTCACCGACTCCGAGGGGCGGGTGGAATTCCATGAGAAGAGCGAGTGCCCCGTGTGCGGCTTCGCCCTGTCCGTTCCCTGGCCGGGGCTCTTCTCCCGGCACACCCGCCACGGGGCCTGCGAGGCATGCGAGGGGGCAGGGGAGACCGCCCACGGCGCCTCCTGCGGGGAGTGCGGCGGGAACGGCTGGTCCGCCCAGGCCCGGGCCTTCCTTGTGGAAGGGCACTCTATCGACGCCCTGATGTCACGGTCGGTCATGGACACCGCTGCTCTCCTTGCCCCCCTGGACAGTGCCCACGACCGCGTGCGCCAGGCGGTGCTTGAGCCCGTGAGGCGCAAGCTCGAGCGCCTGATCCACCTGGGCATGGGCGAGTTGAACCTGGACCGCGAGGGGAGCACCCTCAGCCGCGGCGAGCGGCAGTTGGGGCGCATGGCCGCCCTGGAGTCCGGGGGGCTCACCGCCGTGACCGTCGTCCTCGACGAGCCCACCCAGGGCCTCACGGCCGCCGAGCGACCCCTGGTCCTCGCCCTCATCGAGGAACTGAAAGAGCGCGGCGACACGGTCCTGGTGGTAGAGCACGATCCCGCCTTCCTGAGGGCCGCCGATCACATCGTGGAGCTGGGGCCCGGCGCGGGCGTGCAGGGCGGCCGGGTGGTCTTCTCCGGGACCTACGATCAGCTCCTTTCGGACGCGGACTCCCCCACGGGCGCCTTCCTTTCGGGGCGCAAAGCCCTCCCCGAACCCCGTCCCCGCCCAGGGGCCGAGCTGCACTTCGGCTTCACTGGGCTCACCTTCCGGGCCTTCGAGACCCTGGGCGTCTCCTTCCCCTATCAGCGCTGGAGCGTCATCGAGGGCCCCATGGGGGCTGGTAAATCCTCCCTCCTGGACGCCCTCCACGCCGCCATGACCGAGACCCCCCTCGAAGAGGGCGCCTTCACGGTGGCCCGGGGC
>QKIM01000089.1 GCA_003249585.1 Deltaproteobacteria bacterium | reverse complement strand
CAGGACCACGATCAGATCGCGAGCAAGTTTGGAGATATCGTTGATGAGACTGATTGCCACAGGCGCGGTGCTGCGCAGCTCGGGTGCACTGATAATCTGGCGCGCTTCGCCGCCTACTCCCTGGTCAATGGTTTCCCAAATGTGGGGCTCGTGCTGGAGGTGGACATCGCCTCGGGAGAGCGGACGGAGCTCACGGAGATGGTGGTGCCCTGAACGGATGGGGCAGGTGCGGACCCAGGCTGGAAAGGGTTTGTCAACTGACAGGAATGACGGTACAAGGGGGCACCGGAGGTGAGTTGATGCTCAAAACATCCCTGTTCCTGCTGTCTCTCATGGTCATGGCAATCCCTGCAGAGGCCCAGCCTGTCTCGGTGGGGGCCGCCGCGGGCGTCGGAATGTGCCAGGGCAGCTGTGGCGGCGTCGATCCGGGAGCTCAGGTGCGGATCTTTGGCGCATACCGGATTGTGGGCGCCCTTCGCATCGGCGGTGTGTTTTCTGGACAGTGGTTCGGTTCCCGGGATATGGACGGGCTCCACATTCTCCGGGGTGGGATGGAGGCCTCCTGGACCTTTCACCCGGTCAAGCCGCTGACCCTTCGGGTGGGGGCCGAGATCGGGGTCGCCACGACGGGGTTCTCGGTGACCACCGCCCAGGGCTCCTCCGAGGAAGTCTCGGAGTCCGGGACCTATTCTGCAGTCACCCTCACCGCGGGATTCAGGCTCCGTGCGAGTCTGATCCTGGGGTTGACCCTTGGGTACGCCTATCATTTCTGGTCCGAGCGCAACGACGACGATCTGAACAACGTCTTCGTGCTCGCCGGGGTCACCTGGTCACTGGAAGAGTAGAGTCGCCAACTCGAAGTGGGGGGTGTTGGGCATGGTGTCCAGCAGCCGGATTCGTGCCACCCGATAGCCCGCGTCACGAAAACGTGCGATGTCCCGCGCTCCGGCCATGGGATCACAGGAGAAGAGCACGATGGCCGCGGCTTTGGCCCCGCGCAGCGTGTACATGGCCGGTCCAGAGATACCCGAACGGGGAGGGTCGAGCACCAGCACCGAGGGGGTGAAATCGATCCGGAGCCGTTCCACGGGGCGAGTGATGAGCTTGACCCCCTCCCCGAGATTACGCCGGAAAGCCTCACGCACCGAAGGGACCTCCTCGCACGCGGTGACCGGCCCGAAACGGCGCGCCACAGCGGTGAGGTTGCCGCTCCCCGCGTAGCACTCCAGGATGGGGCCCCTGGGAGCCGCTTCCCTGAGCAGGTCATCGAGGGAGTCCAGGATAAGGGAATTGGCGAAGGGGCCCGCCTGCGCGAAGTTCAGCGGAGAGACCCAGCGGGGATCTCCCTTGGCTCCGAGGTCGATGAAGGGGGCCCCCTGGAGGCGGTCACCGGTCTGCAGTGAGACCAGGGAGAGTCCATCCCCGAGCGCCACGGGCAGGGGCGCGAGTGCGTTCTTTGGGAGTGTCCGGTCCACATGGAGGGCGACCTCGCCCCGGGGAGTCATGGTGACCCGCAGCTCTCCGGCGCCCTTGAGCGGGAGGATCCGCTTCAGGGCGCCAGGGATTGATGGAAAGAGGGCCACCGCACAGCGGTCGACCGGGTGGATCCGGCTGGATGCGGCCTCGTTGAAGCCAAGCCGCCCCTCCTCCCAGCGGGGTCTGAGCCGCCACCGATAGTTGAAGGCCGGGCCACTGGAAGCAATGACCTCGGGAGCGATATCGATCTTCTGCTGGGACAGCGCTCGGGTCGCGTATCGGGTCTTTTCCCCGAGGGCCTCCTCGGGAGAGAGGGCCATGAGCGGACAGCCGCCACAGCCTCGCCCGTTGTTGTCACGGTAGTCCGGATGGTGAGGGCAGGCTGGCGGGATGCGCTTGTCGGAGGGGGAGAGGATCTCAATGTCCTGCCCCATGGTCCATCGTCGCTTGCCCGAGGGTTCCAGCCGGCACTCCACAGTATCCTCGGGAAGGCACCCCGGGAGAAACACGGTGAGGTCGCCATCACGGGCCACTCCCCAGCCGTGACGCCCTTCTGTCCCGTGTACCTTCAGGGTGACCCTCGTGGCGGTCATGAGGTCGCCTCACGAAGCTTCTGAAAGGGGGGCTGGAGCATGTATCGGAAGGGGAGGGCGCCGCCCCGCAGAGTGGCAATATTTTGGAGGGCAAGAGCGAGGATCTCCGTCGGTGAGGGGTCGTCTGTCCGGCCTGTGTCAGTCGCGCCGAGGAGCCGTCCCGCCATGGCCGCGCGGACATAGGAGCTGGAGTCTGCTGACGTGACGCCAAGCCGCCGGAGCCGGGAGAGGACCTCGGGACTGCCAAACCCGAAGACATGCAGCGGCAGGTCTGGCAGGGCGTCTCTGAGCGCGGTGACCGTGCGGTCGATAAAGTCTGGTTGGCCACGATGCGGCAGCAGGTTGCCCAGGGCGATGCCGTCGATTTCCCGGGATTTCAGCAGCCGGGCGGCCTGCACGACGCGCTGGGTATCTTTCACGGCGGGCAGCACTCCATAGAGCAGGAGATCTCGGCGTCGGCGGTTGGCCAGCGCCCACAGCGCGTTGGCGGTGGAGAGCTCCAGCGCGTCGGCTTCGTGCTCGTGAGACCTTGGCGGGATGTCCAGGGTGGCTCCCACCGCAGCGTGGCGCTCCTGAAGCTCCAGCAACACCCCGGGAGTGATCGTGACGTCGCCCATGGGGCCTGTGATGGTCATCTCCGCATGGTCGGCGTGCTCCGTGATGACGCCACCGTATTTGATGTATCCGTATGCTCCGCTGTCCATGAAGAGCCGCACAGGCGGGAAGGTCCTCAGATCGACCCTCGAAGCATGGGGATAGGAGATGAGCGCCCAGGGCGACACCAGATGCACATAGGCACGCACCAGCGCGTCGATCCCCTGTCGCCCTGTTATGACCGGAAGGAATCCCTCGGGCACCTGGCGCTCGATGGTCATGACTATTCGCGCCGGAGGATGATGTTGGACTCGATCTCCAGTGCCGCGTTGGAGAGGCGGTAGAGGTCGTACCAGAGGGCCTTGAGACCCAGTCTGCTGATCTCCATGCGATCCATGTAGTCGCCGTCTGCATCCTCGTCGTAGGAGAGGTCCTCGTCATCGACGGAGCCGTCGGGATCATCGATGCCCAGCCCATCCTGCAAGGCCTCCAGGGCCTCGATGAGGGACTCGAGCGAGCCAACCCGGAAGTCCCCGAGGGTGATGATGTCCGAGAAGATGCCCGGGATGTAGATGTCGGCCTGTTCGTACTCGTCTTCGAGGTCGTTCATGAACTCGGTGAGCACATCGTCATCGAGATCGTTCTCCACGCCGTGATCGAGATCATCCGTTTGCGGCCTGAGGGCCACCTCACGCTCGGCCAGCTTCTTCGCAAGCTGGTCGAGGGCGCTTTCATCAAGGATATCCGTCAGGGGAGCGATTGTAATCGATGCCATAGTACCTCCGTTGATGGTGCAGGGCGGGTCCACACCGACTCCGGGCGGCTGTCCGGAGGCGGCGCTGCGCCCTCGGGCCCCGTCGCGGGACCCTTTTTCAGGTTTTCGTGATAGCCTTTTTTTGTCAAGCTGATATTGATATTGTGGCGTCGGGGCTCCCTCTCAAGGCGCCAGTCCAGCGGGTGGCGGCGACGGAACCGCAGGGCGGCCACGGAATAAAAACATCGGTAATATGCTGAAAAGAATTGGTTTTCTTCTCGTGATTCTGGTCCTCGCAGCGGTCCCTTCAAGGGGATACGGACAGGCACAGCAGAGTGTCCAGGTCGAAGCGCTGGGCGGATATGCCGACGACCCCCTGGCCATCTTGTCGGCCGGATATGTGAAGCGGTGGACCGACTCCTTCTCGTGGCGACTCTCCCTGCACTGGCTGCACCACGATCTCGACTCCACGGCTCGCGGAGCGCTTGGTGCCGATGCCAGGATCCAGTACACCTTTGACTTCCTGAGCATCGTCCCCTCCGTTTTTCTCGGGATCGGGGGGGGATACGATTTTGGGGAGAAGAACTCCTACGTGATGTTCCTCTATGGCCTGAGCGCCGATTACATACAGTCCCGCCGGTTCCGCTGGGGGCTCTCCTTCGGAGGAGTGACCCTGTCCTCGGGAGGGACGGAAGACAACGAAACATCCACCCGCACCGGGTGGTTCGCCGGGGTCCGACTGGAGTGGATCCTCGGGGAGGAGTGGTGAAATGAGGTTGACCGTGCTGCTGGCTGCCGGGCTTACACTGGTGTCCTGTTCGGACAAGAAGAAGGAGACGCAGGTGTCGGCGCCTCCCCTGGAAAAGATCGTTTCAGGCGCCACCAAGCTCGATTCTCTTGTCTCCCACGAGGTTTTCAGCCGCCTGGCGACCAAGGGCCCCGTGTACATTCGTCAGATCTATCTGGTTTATGACAAGATCAGCCCCCGGTTTGGCCGGGTCCAGCGGGGACACGGGAGTCGGGGAGACTCGGGGCGCAGGCCCCGGCACGAGACCATCGCGATGGTCAAGAAGCTCCTTGGGGAGATAAAAAAAGGTGCGGATTTCAAGGACCTCATGGTGAAGTACTCCGATGACCCCAACTCGGGACCCCGCAGCCTCCTCATGGAGGTGCTGCAGGACGGTCCCCCCACCAAGATGAAGTCCTTCGCGCCCAGATTGAAGTTGGGCGAGGTGGGGGTCTTCTCCGACCAGAACGCCTATCGTATTGTCAAGCGTGTTCCGCCGCCGCCCAAGGTGAAGGACATCGACAGCAAGGAGATCCTCGCCCGTAAGCCTGATGCGGGGAAAGTCTCCTATAAGGTCATTCACGTGGGATGGCGGCTGCTCAAGCAAATCTATGCCGGGAACATCTCCCACAAGGCGATCCTCAGGAACCAGGCCCAGGCTGCCGAGTTGGCCCTGTCCCTGGTCAAGCAGCTCAATGGCGGAGCGGATTTCGAGAAACTGTACAAGGAGTTTACCGAGACCATCCCCAAGGGCATCACCAAGCATCAGCACCATTTCGGGCCGCTGGCCAAGGTGCTCGAGAAGGGGCACGGGCACGGCGACAAAGGGCACGGTGACAAGGGGCATGGTGGGCACGAAGCGGGGGGGCATGACGACGCCCACCTCAACCCCGCGGAGCGTATGGCCCGGGACGCCGACGCGAGTCTCAAGGCGACCCAGCTGGTCAAGATCCACAGGCTGGCGCTGCGCCTCAAGATAGGGGAGACCGGCGTGGTCCTGTCCAAGTTCGGATATCATGTCGTGAAGCGGTACAAGTGAGACCCTCAGGAGAGCATTTCCGCTCTTGCAATATCCCGCGGGGATGTCATGAATGAAAGAACACCGGTGGGATGCTGCGGTGCAGCATGTCACCGCCATCATCGGGAGAACATCATGAAACGTACAGTCTATCTCTTCTTCAGTCTGAGTCTTTTGGTCTGGGTTGCCGCCTGTGAACCCGGCAGCGGCACCCGCGTGGAGATTTGCGACAATGGCGTCGATGATGATGGGGACCGCTATATAGATTGCGCAGATATCAACTGCATTGGACTCCCGGGGGATGCGGACGGACACCTGTGTCAGGCGGTCGAGGAGAACTGCTCCGACGGGTTCGACAATGACGCCGACGGCATGACGGATCTTGAGGATCCCGACTGCAGCGGGATGCAGGAAATATGTGCAAACGGGCTCGATGACGACGGCGACGGAGACATTGACTGTGACGACAGCGATTGTGCAGATGATCCGCTCTGCATCGTGTCAGAGGTGTGCGACAACGGGAGCGACGATGACGGCGACGGGGACATCGACTGTGCCGATGCCGACTGTATTGGAGATTCCGCCTGTCCTGCGGTAGAAGATTGTTCCAACGGGGTCGACGACGATGGTGATGGAGATACGGACTGCGATGACAGCGAATGTGTAGAGGACCCCTCCTGTGTGACGGGCGAGATCTGCGACAACGGCAGTGACGACGACGGCGACAGCCTGGCCGACTGTGCCGATCCCGAATGCGACGGTGAGGCCGGACCCGGTGGTGGAACCTGTGAGGCCACGGAGACCTCCTGCGGCGATGGCTACGATAACGATGGCGACGGCGCGGCAGATTGCGACGACACGGATTGTGACGGGGATTCGGCCTGCGTCGTCGTGGAGGTGTGCAACAACGGCACCGACGATGATGGCGACGGTCTGGCCGACTGTCTCGACCCTGACTGCGACGGACAGGCCGGACTCGGAGGGGGAACCTGCGAGACCGTGGAGACCTCCTGTGGAGACTCCTACGACAACGACGGGGACGGAAGTGTTGACTGCGATGACCCGGACTGTGCCCAGTCCTGTCTTGCTGCAGGGGACCT
>QKIM01000192.1 GCA_003249585.1 Deltaproteobacteria bacterium | reverse complement strand
GAAGGTGTAGCTCTCGTTGATCATGGTGGGGACATAGGTGTTGGCGGTGGAGCCGTCTCCAAACTGTCCATTCCCTGCGGCTCCCCAGCAGAACCGATCGCCGAAGGAGGTCAGCCCGCAGATGAAGTTGCCTCCGGCGTGCAGAGAGGCAAACACGATTCCACCAGAGGTCGCCACAGGGGTATAGCGCGTATACTGGGTGCCGTCTCCGACCTGCCCGAAGTTGTTGGAGCCCCAGCAGTAGGCGAGCCCCAGCTCCGTCAGCCCGCAGCTGGTCGAGCGCTGCTGCACGATGACCTGGAAGGTGTGTCCCCCGTCCACCTCTCTGGGGAAAAGAGTACTGCCCGCGGAGACACCTGTAAATCCTCCTCCCCAGCAGTATCCGGTGCCGGCGGGGGTCACCGCGCAGGTGGTCGTGGCGGAGGCGGAGAGCGAAGAGAAGGTGATGCTCCCTGTTGTGGGTGTCGGCGTGAGACGCGTTTCCGTGGTCCCGTCGCCAAGCTGCCCGTAGGTGTTCGCTCCCCAGCAGGAGACCGCGCCCGAGTCGGTCAGTCCGCAGGTGTATTGATCACCAAGCCCCATCGCGGTGAAGGTGAGGTTGCCGGTCACGGCTGCAGGGACCCGCTGATCGGTGAGGGTCCCGTCCCCAAGCTGTCCGTTGATGTTGCTTCCCCAGCAGTAGGCGGCGCCGGTGGAGGTGATCCCGCAGGTGTGGGTAAACCCTGGCCAGATGGAGGTGAAGATGTGCCCGCCCGAGACGGCCGTGGGGATGGAGCGGTCGAGTATGGTCCCGTCGCCCAGTTGCCCGTATTCGTTCTGCCCCCAGCAGTAGGCGATCCCGCCTGCGGTGAGGCCGCAGGTGTGGTACAACCCGGTGGAGATGGAGACAAACCAGTTGCAGCCCGAGGTGTTGACTGTGCAGCCTGTGCAGGCGAGCTCCCCCCCGAGGAACCCCTCCGAGACGCAGGTCGCGCTCCCGAGGTCGGTCCCGTCGCAGGATTCTCCGAAACCATCCTGGATGATGCCGTCCCCGCAGCGCCCCTGGGCAACGCAGTCCGCGCGATCGAAATAGCAGGTGTCCGTGCAGGCGAGGGTCCCGCCGTAATACCCCATGCTCTCGCAGGACGCTGCGCCCAGGTCCAGGCCGTCGCACTGCTCGAGCAAGTAGAGGCTCTGTCGAATGCCGTCGCCGCAGCTCCCGGAGGCCTCGCAGTCCGTGCGATCGAATTCGCAGGTGTCGGTGCAGGTGAGGGTGCCGCCGTAATAACCCAGGGTTTCACAGGTCTCGCCGCCCAGGTTCGCGCCGTCACAGGACTCGCCGAAGCCATCCTGGACGATGTTGTCTCCGCAGCTCCCGATGGCCTCGCAGGCCGTCGTATCAAAGGCACAGGCGTCCGTGCAGGCGAGGGTGCCGCCATAAAATCCCAGGCTCAGACAGGTGGTGGTACCCAGGTCCGTGCCGTCGCAGGACTCCCCTTCCAGGGTATCTGTTGTTCCGTCTCCGCAGCTCTCGCCGGCGGTACACTCGGTGGTGACCAGCCGGCAGGCCGCATCACAAGAGAGACTCCCCCCCTGAAAACCAAGCCCTTCGCAGGTGGCGTCTCCCAGGTTGAGGCCGTCACAGGTCTCGTCGGCATCAACGACGCCGTTCCCGCAATTTTTGGAGTTCGTCCCCTCCCCGCTGCAGCCCAGTAGTATAAAGAGTAACGAAAACAAAGATATTTGTCTCAAGCCAGACCTCCTTCGTCATGTCCGTCAGAGAGTGTATGCCTGCAGGTCTCTCCCGCGAGCGATTTCAGCATTTGACCGGCACGAAGAACCGTACCTGTCCATTGTACCGGGGCGCTCCATGGGTTTTTCCTGCGTCTTCGATGCGTTTTGGCATTTTTTGAGAGGAACTGCAACGCGATTATGCATGTTCCGCGGATGTGAGTATGAGAACTTCCGGCTCTCCGGGCGCCGCCTTTCCCTGGAGCGCGGTCGGGATTGCACGGATCACCCCCCCTGCCCTCGAAGCGTGGTTTTATGTACGGAGAACTGGATTTTTTTATGCGTTGCCCATAATATCCGTCTTCACGGTGACCATGATCGTTCCGAGCTTCCCCGGTGCATCCACACTGCCATGGGCCCCCTGGATACCTCTGACGACGTTGGCACCACCTGCTGATACACTCGGGAGAATACCATGAGAACATATCTGCTGATCATCGCCCTCCTCCTGGGGGTCGTGGCCTGCGTCGAGGACACCATCATCGTCGATGACTCCACCTGCGGGGATCTTGTCCTGAACCCGGGTGAGGAGTGTGATACCACCACCTTCGGACCGCTCTCCTGCGAACTCTTCGGGTACGAGGGCGGAGCACTCTCCTGCACGGACCACTGCACCCTCGATGTGCAGACCTGCATCGGCATGGCCGACACCTGCGGCGATGGCGTGCTGGACGTTGGAGAGATGTGTGATGGCGCCGTCCCCGGGGACCTCTCCTGTAAAAAACTGGGATACGGCAGCGGCGAGGTGGTCTGCACCGAGACCTGCAAGCTCGATGTCTCCGGGTGCGGCGGGATCGAGACGGTCTGTGGTGACGGCATCCGCAGTGGGGACGAGGAATGCGACGCGGCCGACTTCGGCGACCGCTCCTGCGGCGCATTCGGTTACTATGGGGGCACGCTCTCCTGCAACAGCGACTGCACCGTCTCCCTGTCAGCCTGCGTTCAGACCGGGAAATGCGGAGACGGCACGGTGCAGCGGGACTACGAGGAATGCGACGGCCCCAACCTTGGGGGCGCCACCTGTCTGAGCCTGGGCTATTACGGCGGCGGCCTCGCCTGCAGCGCCGACTGTTCCTTCAACACGACCTCCTGCGAGACGACCGGCCGCTGTGGGGACGGCACGGCCCAGCCGGCCTACGGAGAATCCTGCGATGGAGAAGACCTCAACGGCACCACCTGCTTCTCCCTGGGCTTTCAGGGAGGGACGCTGACCTGCGGGGCCGACTGCGGCCTCGACTATTCCGCCTGCCAGGGGTACTGCGGAGACGGTATGAAGAGCGGCACCGAGGAGTGCGATCTCAATGACCTGGGGGAATCCAGCTGCGGCGATCTCGGCTATTACGGCGGCATGCTGGCGTGTGCACAGGACTGTACCTATGACCTCATGAACTGCCTGGCCTTCGGGACGTGTGGAGACGGCCTCGTGAACGTCACCTTCGGCGAGGAGTGCGACGGCGCGAACCTCAACGGCACCACCTGTTGGGACCTCGGATACCATTCGGGGACCCTCTCCTGTGCTGCGGACTGCTCCCTGGACGACGCCCTGTGCACGGGGACCTGTGGCGACGGCACCATGGACAGCGTCTATGGGGAGGTGTGTGACGGAGCCGATCTGGGTGGGCAGAGCTGTCTCACCCTGGGGGCAGACAGCGGCGGCCCCCTCGGGTGCGCCAGCGACTGCAGGAGCTTCGATACCTCCAACTGTGTCTTCCCCCTCTGCGGCAACGGCACCATCGACCCCTCCGAGGAGTGTGACGGCACACTCCTGGGTGGCATGACCTGCCGGATTCTCAACTACTGGAGAGGGGATCTGTACTGCAGGAACGATTGCAGCCTCGACGTTGGCGCGTGTCATCGCCTCAACTCCGTCGCCACGAGCCGATATTTCGCCTGTGGCATAGACAGTGAAGAGCGGACCTGGTGCTGGGGAAACAACGCTTTCGGCTCCCTGGGGAATGGAACCCTCACCGATGCCCATGTGCCCGTGGAGGTCCTCTTGCCCACTGGCCGGACCTTCAAGGAGATCTATGCCGGGAGCTATGTGGGCTGCGCCATCGACGACCTGAGCCAGCTGTGGTGCTGGGGGCATAATGAACATGGAGAGGTGGGGGACGGGTCGACGACCAACCGGGTGACCCCCGTACTCGTGAATGTCCCGGCGGGGCATACCTTCCACGACATCACCGGGGGAATCTATCATCTCTGTGCGCTGGACCAGTCGGGGGCCGCGTGGTGCTGGGGGGAAGGTCTCTACGGGAAGCTGGGGAACGGGACGACCATGGACCGTGCCGTCCCGACAGCGGTCACCATGCCCGCCGGACGGTTCTTCACCAGGCTGGCTCATCAGGCCCATGGGAAATGCGCCCTCGACGACCTGGGCCAGGTGTGGTGCTGGGGATACAACGTCAACGGCAACCTCGGCAACGGGAGCACCCAGGATCAGGCCACCCCTGTCCTCATCTCCATGCCCGCGGGGAAGACCTTCCACGATATTGCCGGCGGCGATCAGCACACCTGCGCCATTGACCAGACAAATGCGCTCTGGTGCTGGGGGTACAACCAGTACGGCAGTATCGGTGACGGCACGACGACCAATCGGCTCACTCCCGTCCAGGTGACCGTTCCGGGCGGGGTCGCGTCCCTGGGGTTCGGCAACTTCGAATCCTGTGCGATCAGCCTGAACGGCAGCACCTACTGCTGGGGCTACAACGTGAGTGGGCAGCTCGGCCTCGGCGACTACACCACCCGCACCGTCCCCACGGTCCTGACACAGCCTGCGGGCGTCCAGTTTGTCGATATCCAGGGAGGCTACCGGTTCACCTGCGCCCATGATGTTTACGGTCGGGTGTGGTGCTGGGGGCTCAACGACCATGGGCAGCTGGCTTCCGGGGACACCACCAACCGTACCTATCCGAACCTGATCGCGGCACCCTGAGAAACCACCTCCGTGTCATCGCGGTCTCACCCTGGGCCGACGGGGTTTGGGAGGAGCGGGTCGTCAGAGGGAGCAGGTCATGGAGAAGGTGGCGTCGACGCAGGTGCCTTCGCACACGGCGTCGATGCACTCGGCATCGCACCAGTCGGAGAGGCACTGGCTGTCATCTGCACAGGCCTCGCCGTTCGCCCGCTGCGGTGCGCACACCTGGTCGATGCACGCATAGGCTTCGCCCTGCTCCCAGCCACACTCTTCCGACGAGAAACAGGGTTCGCCCACCGCCAATGGAGGCTGACACATCTCGTCGAGACAGAGCAGGTCCCACGCGCAGGCGTAGGCGAGGTTGGGGTTGCACGGATCACCCTCCTGCCCCTGGACGGTGCAGAGCCAGGTGTCGGTGTCGTCGGAGCAGAAGAGGCCCGGACCGCACGGCTCGTAGTTGGCGCAGGAGTCACCCTCTCCAAAGGCTCCATAGGTGTCCAGCCGGCACTCCTGGTACTGCAGGAGGTGCACGGGGGTGATCACCTCCTCGCACGAAGCCGGGATGTGCTGGGTCAGCAGGTCGATGCAGGCGGTGCTGTTCTCCATGTCCACCACGAGCCACGGATCGCTCAGATACGGGGTCCACAGATCGGTGTACTCCTCGCACTCACTGCGACTGTCGAAGGTGTCGCAGCACTCCATGACCCTGTCACAGTAGGCATCCACGTATGCCGAGACGTGACGGCGGAAGACCCCCTCGGGGGAGTTGTCCGGATCGTCCTCGCACGCCGGAAGAATGGAAAAGGAAACGAATAACAGGGAAACTATGAAGAAACGCATGGGACCCTCCTTGGGGGCCCAGTATAGAGGAAAACCAGGGAAAATAACAGCCGATTACCTTGAAACCGTGCGACTATAGATCCTTGGCGGACCCCACAGGGGCTGGACAGGAGGGGCCGCCGGCGGTACAATCATCTCACACCACGGAGGAAGAAAATGAGAAGGATTCTGACTTTTGCAGCTGTTGTGTTCCTTGTGTTCTTTTCCCTCACGGCCTGTGACGATGGTGGGCAGGATGCCGCCGTTGAGAACTGCACCAACACCCAGGATGATGATGGTGACGGACTCATCGACTGTGACGATCCAGACTGTCAGGGATGGAGCGGCTGTCAGACGAACAACACGAACAATACTAATAATATTAACAATACTAGCAATGTCAACAATGCGAACAACACCAACACCAACACCAACAACACCAACAACACCAACAACACCTCAACGGACTGCCTGGGGGAGAGTGATCAGGACATCATCAATGATCCTGGGGTGGATCAGGACACCATTACCGTCGAGTGTGCCTATGGGTGCAGCGCCTCCGGGCAAATAGAGGTGTGCGTTTCCCAGTGTGTCGAGGAGGAGGCCGGCCTGAGCACAGCGTGTTCCGCGTGCTATGGTGCGTTCTCCCAGTGCATGGCCGACAACTGTTTCACGGCGTGTCTTGCGAGCGCGACCTCACCAGAGTGCATCGCCTGCATGGAGGCCATGTGCGCTCCCGACTTCGAGACCTGCTCGGGCATGAGCTCCTGGTGTGGGGACGGGGTCTGCGACGTCGACGAAGATTCGTCAATATGTCC
>QKIM01000242.1 GCA_003249585.1 Deltaproteobacteria bacterium | reverse complement strand
GTCGCCCTCGGGGGCTACGGCGAGGTGTACCTCGACGCCTTCCTGGACGACCCGAGGGGAGCCGGGTGCCGCATCGTCGGCGGGGTGGATCCCGAGCCCGGGCGGTGCCGCAGGGTGGCCGATCTGGAGGCCCGGGCGGTGCCCGTCTACGCCACCCTGGAGGACTTCCACCGCGAGCGCCGGGCCGACCTGGCCGTGATCTCCTCTCCCATCCAGCTCCACGCCGACCACGCCTGCACGGCGCTGGCGGCAGGCAGCCACGTCCTCCTGGAGAAGCCCGCAGCGGGGTGTACCGCCGACGTGGATCGCATGATCGCGGCCCGGGACCGGGCGGGGCGCTTCGTGGCGGTGGGCTTCCAGTGGTCCTTCGCCGAATCCGTTCTCGCGCTCAAGGCGGATATCCTACGCGGCCGTCTCGGTCGACCTCTCCTCGGTCGGGCGCTCACGCTGTGGCCCCGCACGGAGGCGTACTACGGCCGCAACGCCTGGGCCGGCCGCAAGCGGGACCCCGCCGGGCGATGGATCCTCGACAGCCCCGCGAGCAACGCCATGGCGCATCACCTCCACAACCTGCTCTTCCTCCTGGGCGGCGCCATGGACCGTAGCGCCGAGCCCCTCGTCATGGAGGCTCGTCTGGCCCGGGCCAACCACATCGAGACCTTCGACACCGCGGCGGTCCGCCTGGCCACGGACAGTGGGGCGGAGTTCCTCTTCCTGGTATCCCACGCCATCGCCGAGGGGGAGGTTGCCGAACCCAGCTTCACGCTGGAATTCGAGGAGGGGACGGTCACCTGTCCCGGAGGCGGAGAGCCCATGACGGCCCGGCACCGGGACGGATCGGTGTGGACGTACCCGCACCCCGACTCCAGCCCCCAGGTCCGGAAGCTGTGGAAGAGCGTGGAGGCGGTCCGCGCCTGGCCGGAGGCGGTGGCCTTTCCACCCTGCGGCCTGGAGACGGCGCGACCTCATGTGGCGTTCGTGGAGGCCCTGGAGCGATCGGGTGCGATGCCCTTGGTCTACGGCGACGACAGGGTGCGCATCACCGAAACCTCCGCCGGACGCCTGCGCTGGGTGGAGGGGCTGGCCGACGTCATGCGCGCGGGGTACGAAGCCGGTGAGATGCCTGCGCTGCCCGGGTGGGGGGGATGAGGGGGAGACGCCAACGACGGATACGGATAGGTGATTGAAAGGCCCGGTCGGGCTGAATGGCATGGTAGGCTGCGGGTTGGGGGAGTGGCGAGGATGAAGACGCTCTCCGGCGGGCCCGAGGGTGAAGGGACGAGAAGGGGTGAGAGCAGGAGGATGCTGGTAGGGGCCGAGGCGATGGGAGGAGGGGCGGCGAGGACTGAGGCCGAGTGAGGATTGCCGAGAGGACAGATCGAGTTCACAAACCCGCGCCCGACGGACGCGCCGAGATCGTCCTCTCCCCTCCAGTTCGCATGGGTTCCGGGGCCAGGGGAGTGGTGGCGAGAGAGGCGACAACCTGGACTCCGCGCCGGGTGCAGTGGCAACGGAGGACGCCGCTGACTTCCTGGGACGTCGACCTTGCGTGCACCGGGATACCTACACCGGCCGGTGTAGCTTGTCTGCACTAATCGTGAAATCTTTCTCGGTTACGCCCGATGCGTTAGCCTGCGATCAACCACGACTGCGGTCGCGCGAGGGTCTCGGGCACGTTCAGGTGCGGCGCGGGCCCCGGCGGCCCGCACCGGCCCGGAGGGGGGATGTCGACGGCTGTCTTCGAAGGAACTCGACTCCACGGTGCCACGGTCCGGCTCGTTCGGGACGACATCACGGAGCTCGACGTGGACGCCTTCGTGTTCTACGCGTCCCACGACCTGATCCTGGGCTCGGGGCACGGTACGGCCATCTCGGTGCGGGGGGGACCGTCCATCCAGAAAGAGCTCAAGGCGTTGGCCCCCCTGGAGACGGGCCAGGCCGCGGTGACCGGGGCTGGCAACCTGAAGGCGAAGCACATCGTGCACGCCGTGGGCCCCCGCTTCCGGGAGCCGGACCTGGAGAGGAAGCTCCGGTCCACCATGGACGAGACTCTCCGCTGCGCCCGGAGGGTCGGAGCCCGGAGCCTGGCGTTGCCTGCCATGGGCGCCGGCTACTACGGGATTCCCACGGCACTGTGCGCCCGGGTGATGCTGCAGGCTCTGGACGACCACCTGCGGAGCGACGATGCCCTGGAGGAGGTGGTCATCAGCGTTCTGGACACTCCCCAGTGGGAGGCGTTCCGGGCCGCGCTGGAAGCCCTGGACGGAGGGAAGGCACGATGAACGAGCTCAGCGCCCAACTCCACTTCGCCGAGCACAGGCTCCAGGAGGTCGCCTTGGCCTTCATGGCTCTTGTCTATCTCACGCGCGTCCTCTGGTTCCTCCGGCACAAGGCCGGGGGGGAGCGGCAACCCACCACGGCCCGGGATCCCAAAGCGCGGCGGCGAGGCATCCTGTACTCCTGGGCCACCGTAGCCATGCCGTGGGCCATGGAGAGCACTCGCCGCATGCCCTTCTTCTATGTCCAGTTCGTGCTCTTCCACCTGGGGGTGACGGCGGCCATCACGCTGTCGTTCCTCATCCCTTATGGCCCAGGCGTTCTGGAGAGCTCGGCCCTCGTCCTGGTCTTCCAGGTGTTGATCTGGGCCGCCTTCGCCGTGGGGGTCCTGCGCCTCGCCCGGCGCATCCGCAACCCGTACATCCGGGCCATCAGCTCACCCGATGATTTCTTCGCCGTGTTCCTCCTTACGGTCTGGTTCTTCTTCGCCGCCCTCTCCGTCCCCAACGACGTTTCTGGGGGCGAGGGCATCCTCCTGACGTACTTCTGGCTGACGGCGTTCTTCCTCGTGTATGTGCCGTTCAGCAAGATCTCGCACTACCTCTACTATCCCTTCACGCGCTACTACCTGGGCAAGAGCCTCGGCTATCGGGGCGTCTATCCCGTCTATCGCGTCCAGGGAAGCTGAACGGACCGGATCCCATGTCGACTACCGAGAAGCAAACGAGGTCCTGGAAGGCGGAGAGGGTCCTCGACGGAATGGGAAAGAAGCTGAGTCGGCAGATTACCGGCTCCCTGGTGGCATGCGTGCACTGTGGAATGTGCACGGAGTCGTGTCACTACGTGTTGGCCAACCCGGGTGACCCCACCTACGCACCGGCCTACAAGGCGGACAAGATCCGCCGCCTGTTCAAGCGCCACCATGACTGGACCGGCAAGGTCTTCCCCTGGTGGGTCAAGGCCGGGAGCGTCTACACCGACGAGGAGCTGGAGGAGCTCAAGGACATCGTCTTCGGCCGCTGCACCAACTGCAGGCGTTGTACCTTCAGCTGCCCCATGGGCGTGGACCTGGCCACCTTCAACCGCATGGCCCGGGGGCTCCTGGTCTCGGTGGGAATCATGCCCGAGGGCGTGGCGGTGGTGAGCAAGGACCAGTGGGAGACGGGCAACCAGATGGGCGTCCTCAAGGAGGACTACCTGGAGACCCTCGAATGGATGGAGGAGGAGCTCCAGGACGAGCTTGACGACCCCACGGTGTCCATTCCCGTCGACCAGCCGGACTGTGACGTCGTCTATTCCATCAATCCCCGGGAGGTGAAGTACGACCCCCGGACCATTTCCGACGCCGCCAAGATCTTCCATGTGGCCCGGGAGAAGTGGACCATGGCCAGCGAAGGCTGGGACATGACCAACTTCGGTCTCTTCTCGGGGGACGACGCCCTGGGCGGCTCCGTGGCGTCTCGTCTGTATGAGAAAGTGAACGAGCTCCGGGGAAAGACCCTCGTGATCTCCGAGTGCGGCCACGGCTTCCGGTCCACCCGCTGCGAGGGCCCCAATTGGGCGAAGTTCGACGTGCCCTTCGTGATGGAGAGCTCGATCTTCACCATGCTCCGGTACATCAAGGAAGGCCGGATCAAGGTGGACAAGAGCAAGAACCCGAAGCCCGTCACCTACCACGACTCCTGCAACTTCGCCCGGAGCTGTGGGATCACCGAGGAGCCTCGGGAGCTCCTGCACCTGGTGTGCGAGGATGTGCGGGAGATGTACCCCAACCGTGCCGAGAACTACTGCTGCACCGGGGGCGGCGGGGCCATGTCCATGTCCGAGTACACGAGGGAGCGGCTCAAGTCGGGCGTGGTGAAGGCGAACCAGCTCGAGGCCACGGGCGCCGAGGTGGTGGTCACCTCGTGTCACAACTGCGTCGACGGCCTCACCGACGTGATCCGTCACTACAAGCTGGGCATGGAGGTGACCCAGCTGGTGAACCTCGTGGCCAACGCCCTGGTCATCGAAGGAAAGCCCGCCCACGCGGTGGTGCCTGGACTGGAGGTCGAGGCCGGGTCCAACGCACAGGCATGATGCGAGGAGAGATTCTCTCAGCCGATTCCGGGGTCCTCCCGAGGAGGTAGAGGTGTCACCGAAGCAGCCGTTCCCTCTGACCGGACGGGTCATCGTCGTGGTGGACGACGAACCCGACCAGCTCGAGTTCCTGGCCACCGTCTTCGAAGACAACGGGGCCACGGTCCACACGGCCGCCAACGGCGATGCGGCTCTGGAGGTCGCCCGGCAGGTCAAGCCGGATCTCCTGACCCTGGACCTGGAGATGCCGGGCCTGGGCGCTGGTGAGGTCTTCGAGGTCCTGCGCACCGATCCTGAGCTCGAGGACATCAAGGTCTGCATCATCACCGGGCATCCGGAGCTGCGCCGCCTCATCTACGACCGCTCGGTCAGACGTCCGGAAGGGTACATGGACAAGCCGGTGGACGAGCACCGGCTCATGCTGAACGTGCGCAAGATCCTGGAACTGGCGCACAACCCTGCATAGGAAATCGGGGCCATGCCCACCACCGACGAGGCGCGATACGAGAAGTACTTCCAGGCCATGTCGGGGTACGTCACGGTCCAGGACCGGGACTTCCACATCATCGACGCCAACGACCGGTTCAGAAAGGACTTCGGCGACTGGGAAGGGCGCTTCTGCTACCAGGTGTACAAGGGTCGGTCGGACCGCTGCGAGGTCTGCCCCGTGGCGAGGACCTTCCAGGACGGCGAGCGCCACGACAGCGAGGAGCTGGTCCGTACGCGGGACGGCACCGAAGTCTGCACCATCGTCTACACCAAGCCCATCCGGAACCAGGACCGCAAGATCGCCTCGGTGATGGAGGTGTCCACGGACATCACCCACATCAAGGACCTCCAGTCCCTGCTGCGTCGGAGCGAGGAGCGGTACCACACCCTCTTCGACCAGGTCCCGTGCTACATCTCCATCCAGGACGTGGACCTGAACATCATCGAGGCCAACAGGGCGTTCCAGGAAGCGTTCGGGAACAGCCTGGGACGCAAGTGCTACGAGGCGTACAAGCACCGCTCCGAGCCGTGTGTGCCCTGCCCCGTACAGGAGGCCCTTGACGACGGATTCCTCCACTCCCGAGAGGAAGTGGTCCAGTCCCTGGACGGAAGGCAGAGGCACGTGCTCGTCACGGCGGCGCCGATCCGCAACCGCGACGGCGACCTGGCCGGCGTCATGGAGATGAGCGCCGACATCACGGCAGTGCGGGAGCTGGAGAACCGGCTCACCTCCCTGGGACTCCTCATCGGCTCGGTGTCCCATGGGCTCAAGGGCCTCCTCAACGGACTCGCTGGAGGTATGTACCTGGTGGACTCGGGCTTCGCCAAGGACGACCAGGAGCGGGTCAGGCGTGGGTGGGCCACCGTGCAGCGCAACGTGGCCAGGATCCGGGCCATGGTGTCGGACATCCTCTACTACGCCAAAGACCGGACGCCCCTTTGGGAGCCCCTCTCTCCCGCGGAGATCGCGGAGGAGGTGGCCAGCCTCATGGCAATCCGCGTGGAGGAGGTGGGCGCCGAGCTCGCCCTCGACGTTGACGCCGAGGCGGGAGATATCGAAGGAGACGGACAAGCCATCCGGGCCATGCTGGCCAACCTCGTGGAGAACGCCCTGGACGCCTGCCGCATGGACCGAGGAAAGGGCGAGCACAGGGTGTCGGTCCAGGTCCGGGGGCTTCCGGACTGCGTCGTCTTCCAGGTGGAGGACAACGGCGTGGGCATGGACCAGGAGACGGTCGAGAAGGCGTTCACCCTCTTCTTCTCCTCCAAAGGGAGCGGGACAGGCCTCGGGCTCTTCATCTCCCACAAGATCACCCAGGCCCACGGAGGCGAGATCGACCTCCAGTCGCGGCCTGGCCAGGGGACGCGGGTGTCGGTGACCCTCCCACGCTCCCGCCCCGATGGACTGGAATCGGCAGGAGCCGGCCTACTTCATGGAGACACGAGCCATGGCTGACGACCAGAAGACCATCCTGGTGGTGGACGACGAGCCCGACACCCTGGACTACCTGACCACCGTCCTGCAGGACCATGGCTAC
>QKIM01000200.1 GCA_003249585.1 Deltaproteobacteria bacterium | reverse complement strand
CCCCAGCAATGAAAGATTGTCGGAATTCCATGAAAAAAATCCCCGAGGAAGGGGCGGATGAAGTGGAAACCCGGGGAGGTGTGTTCTCCCGGGGGGCTCCGAAAGCCCTCTTTATTACTCATCGCGGAAATTTTCAACCACAAATGTTTTATGACCGGTCCCCCGAGCTCCACGGCCCCCGCAGGCGTCCGTGCTTTCGGTTGATCCCCGGGGAGTTCTGAGAAAAAACTTGACATCATGAGTTGTTGGGTAAATATCAGCTACCGACTGTGGTCGGCGTTGTACCCGTACCCGGTAGTTGATACCGACCGCAAGGACGAACACTGAAAGGATACACCACATGAGCGAGGCTCCGAACAGCTTTGAAATCGAAACCATCAGCCCGGTAGTCAAGAAGATCAAGGGGACCATCCCCTGGGAGACCGTCAAGGCGAAATTTGACGAGACCTACAAGGAACTCGGCAAATCCGTGAGCCTCAAGGGCTTCAGGCGGGGAAAAGTCCCCCAGAGCCTCCTGAAGCGGATGTTCCAGAAACATATCGAGAGAGACCTCACCAACGAGCTCATCCGCGAAGCTTCCGTCGAGGTGATCAAAGCCAACCCCGAGGCGATCCACGCCGTGGACACGCCCAACGACTGGAAGATCTTCCCCGGTGAACTGACAGACGGCCAGGCCTTCCCGTACGAAGTGGAGATCGAGGTCATCCCCGAGGTCGAGGTCAAGGACTACGAGGGGATCGAGGTCACCAAGCTGGTGGTTCCCGTCAAGGACGAAGAGATCGAGCACCAGATCGAACATCTGCAAAAGCACCTCACCAAGGTGGTCCCCGTCGAGGAGGGTTCCGTGGAGCCCGGTCATACCGTCACACTCAATATCATGGGCAAGATCGACGGCGCTCCCCTGAACTTCGAGGGCGAGCAGATCATCGTTCCCGAGGGTGACGACTTCGATCAGGGGAGCATCCCCCTGCGCATCGCGACGTCCCTCCGCGGCAAACCCGTGCAGGAGATCGAGCAGGAATTCGAGCATGAGCTGGTATTCGGTGACAACGCAGGCGAATACTCCGGCAAGACAGGCAGCTTCTTTATCGAATTCCAGGAAGTGACCAGGAAGGTGACGCCCGAGCTCAACGACGACTTCGCCAAGGAGTCCGGCGAGGCCGAGACCCTCGACGAGCTCAGGACCAAGCTCACCGAAAAGATCCAGAAGCAGCACGACGATCAGTCGAACACGCTCCTTGAGCGTGCGCTCATGGACGAGGTGATCAAGCGCAACGGGTTCGAGCTGGGGCAGTCCCTGATCACCCGCCAGGCCGAGCTCAAGATCGAGCAGACCCTCATGTCCCTGGGGATTCCCCTGGAGAGCGCCGACATGGGTGAATACAAGAAGAATCTCGTGGAGTCCTACCGCGGGAATGCCGAGCGTGAGCTCCGCGAGAATCTGCTCCTCGAGTCCCTGTCCAAGCAGGTCTCCATCGAAGTGACCGACGAGGACCTCGACGCCAAGCTGGCGGAGATCGCCGAGAAGAGCGGCGAGAGCATCGAGCGCGTGCGTGCGGAATATCAGAAGGAAAACCGTATTGACACTTTGAAATACGTGCTAAAACTGACGAAGACCCTTGACTTCCTCAAATCTCAATCCAAGATTAACGAGGAAGAGGCCGAGGCCTTCCCCCAGCCCTCCTGGCCCGGGAAGGACGAGGACCACGAGGAGTCGGACCACGATCACGAGTAATCCTCGCACGGTCCGGACCCCGTCCCCGTCAGTTCCTCCCGCCGTGAACCCGTAGCTGACCCTGACATCCAGGGCAAGGATCATCTTATGCCTATCATTCCGACAGTAATCGAACAGACCCACAGGGGCGAGCGCGGGTGGGACATCTACTCGAGACTGCTCAAGGACCGGATCATCTTCCTCGGGACCGCCATCAACGATGACGTGGCCAATCTGATCATCGCCCAGATGCTCTACCTCGAGTCCGAGGACCCCGACAAGGATATCCAGCTCTACATCAACTCCCCCGGCGGAGTCGTCACGGCGGGGCTGGCCATCTACGACACCATGCAGCACATCAACTCACCCGTGAGCACCATCTGCATCGGCCAGGCGGCTTCCATGGCGGCGGTGCTCCTCACCGCCGGACAGCACGGAAAGCGGTACGCCCTCCCCAACTCAAGAGTCATGCTGCACCAGCCCCTCGGGGGCTTCTCCGGACAGGCCTCCGACATCGAGATCCAGACCCGCGAGATCCTCAAATTCAAGCAGAGACTCAACGAAATCATCGCTGGTCACACGGGACAGGACATCGAGAAGGTCAAAAAAGACACGGACCGAGATTACTTCCTCTCCGCCGACGAGGCCCTGGCCTACGGCGTGATCGATGATGTCATGAACCCCCTGAGCAGTAAGGAAACAAAGGAGTAGCCCTTGGATACCACGTCTGGAACCCCCGGGGACGATTCGGTTTTCTGCTCCTTCTGCGGGAAGACCGTGCGGAACGTGAAGCGGCTCATCGCCGGCCCCAACGTGTATATCTGCGAGGAGTGCGTCCATCTGTGCACGGAGATCATCGAAGACGATCTTCCTCCGGAGCGGGAAGGTGACTCCATCAGCAGGAGTTCACTCCCCACGCCCAAGGAGATCCGGGCCATCCTCGACGAGTTCGTCATCGGACAGGAACGGGCCAAGAAGGTCCTCTCCGTGGCGGTGTACAACCACTACCGGCGCATCGAGACTCAGGAGAAGGCCAAAGAGAGCGAAGAGGAGAGCACTGCCGAGGACGAGGTCGTGCTGCAGAAATCCAACGTCCTGCTCATCGGCCCGACGGGGAGCGGCAAGACGCTCCTGGCCCAGACCCTGGCCCGGATCCTCGATGTCCCCTTCGCCATCGCCGACGCCACCAACCTCACCGAGGCAGGATATGTGGGCGAGGACGTGGAGAACATCATCCTCAGTCTCCTGCAGAACGCCGACCACGACGTCGAGCGGGCCCAGAAGGGTATCGTCTACATCGACGAGATAGACAAGCTTGCGCGCAGGTCCGAAAACCCCTCCATCACCCGCGATGTTGCCGGTGAGGGCGTGCAGCAGGCTCTCCTGAAGATCCTTGAAGGCACGGTGGCCGCCGTCCCCCCCAAGGGTGGGCGCAAGCATCCGCAGCAGGAGTTCATCCAGGTCAACACCAGGGACATCCTCTTCATCTGCGGAGGCGCCTTCAGCGGCATCGACGAGATCATCGAGAACCGCATCGGAAAGTCCACTATGGGCTTCGGCAAGAAGATCCAGTCCCGGCAGAAGCGAAACATCTGGCAGTATCTCAAGGAAATCCAGACCGAGGATCTGCTCAAGTACGGGCTCATCCCGGAATTTGTCGGTCGTATCCCTGTCATCGCTCCCCTGCACGATCTCGACGACGATACCCTGGTGACCATCCTCACCAAGCCCCGCAACGCCCTGGCGAAACAGTACGAGTGGCTCTTCGAGCTCGACGGCGTCAAGCTGGAATTCGAGCCCGATGCCCTGGTGGCCATCGCCCAGCAGGCCCAGCGGCTCGGCTCGGGCGCCCGCGGGCTTCGCTCCATCATGGAATCCATCATGATCGAGATCATGTTCGACATCCCGTCCCGCGGGGATATCGAGAAGGTGGTCGTCACCCGGGACACCGTGGAAAAGGAGCAGTACCCCACCATCGTCCACAAACTGAAGGTGGAGAACGGTGATCAGTAGCTCCCCCCGCCTTGCCTTCCGCCTCCCGTCCTAAGGATACAGCAATGAAGTCCATGGATTCCATGCCCGATCTTCCCGAGACCCTGCCGTTGCTGGCTCTGCGCAACCGGGTGGTGTTTCCCCAGATGGCCCTGCCGCTCTATGTCGGTCGGGAACGCTCCGTTGCGGCTATAGAGTCGGCCTTCCACGGCGACGGGCTCATCCTGCTGGCCGCACAGCGCGACGACAAGATGGAAGATCCTCGAGTGGAGGACCTCTATGAGACGGGCGTGATCGCCTCGGTCATCCAGCTCTTTCGGCTCCAGGACGGGACCCTCAAGACCCTCGTGAGCGGGCTCGCACGAGTCCGGATCGCCGATGTTGTTCAGGAGGAACCCTATTACCGGGTCACCTTCACCATGTCCAGGAGCATCGAGTCGACCCGCAACGAGGCGGAGCTCGCGCTCCTCATGTCCCAGGTCAAGGAGGTCTTCGGGAAGATCGTCCGCAAGGGCAACAAGCTCCCCACGGAGATCCTGTCGGCGCTGGACCAGATCTCCAATCCGACGCAGCTCTCCAACGTGATCATGGGGCAGTTCGCCGCAAGCTACGACGTCGCAAAGAGCCAGGAAATCCTTGAGATGCTCGATCCCGGGGAGCGGCTCGAGCGGCTCCTCGTCCTTCTCAGTGAGGAGCTGGACATTCTCTCCGATGAGATCAAGCTCAAGAACCGGATCCGGTCCAACATGCGCCGCTCGAGCGGCTTCATCGGCGCCGCCAAACCCGAGGAGATGCCCCCCGAGGTCGACGAGATGAAGCAGGAGCTCACGGAGCTGGAGGAACGCATCTTCCAGCACAAGCTCTCCGAAGAGGCTCGGGACCGAGCCATCAAGGAGCTGCGCAAGCTCAAGCTCATGGCACCCATGAGCGCCGAAGCGACCGTGGTCCGCAACTACATCGACTGGATTCTGGCCCTCCCCTGGGAGCACACCAGCGAGGACATCCTGGACATCACCCAGTCCCAGGCAATTCTGGATCAGGATCACTACGGCATGGAGAAGCCCAAGGAGCGGATCCTCGAACACCTGGCCGTGCAGACCCTGTCTAAAAAAGTGACGGGTCCCATTCTCTGTTTCACGGGTCCCCCCGGCGTCGGGAAGACCTCCCTGGCACGAAGCGTTGCGCGGGCCTGCGGACGTGAGTTTATTCGCCTGAGTCTGGGTGGGGTCCGTGACGAAGCTGAGATCCGCGGTCACAGGCGCACGTATATCGGCGCCATGCCCGGCAAGATCATCCAGTCCATGAAGAAGGCGGGGACCGCGAACCCTGTCTTCCTCCTGGACGAGATCGACAAACTCAGTTCGGACTTCAGGGGCGACCCCTCCTCGGCGCTCCTCGAGGTGCTCGATCCCGAGCAGAACAAGAGCTTCAACGACCACTATCTCGATCTCGACTACGACCTCTCCAAGGTGCTCTTCATCGCCACCTCCAATTCCCTGAGCACCATCCCCTGGCCGCTGCAGGACCGTATGGAGATCATCGAGCTCGACGGATACACAGAGTGGGAGAAGCTCTCCATCGCCTTTAAATACCTGATCCCCAAACAGCTTGAGCGGTGCGGCATCCCCGAGGGCGGGGTCACCTTCTCCGAGGGGGCCGTCAAGGCCGTCATCAATCACTACACCCGTGAGGCCGGGGTGCGCTCCCTGGAGCGGAACATCTCGTCCATTCTGAGAAAATGTGCGTTGAAGATGGTCCGTGGCGGGAAGAACACCGGCTCGGAGTACCGGCTCAAGAGCAGCTCCATCTCGACCTGGCTGGGCAAGAAGCGGTACAACTTCGGCATCCCCGAGGGGGGCAACACAACGGGAGTGGTCAACGGACTCGCCGTTACCGCCTTCGGGGGGGATCTCCTCGTGGCCGAGGCTTCCACGGTCCCCGGCAAGGGGAACCTCTCCCTGACAGGGAAGCTCGGGGAGGTCATGCAGGAGAGCGCCCGGACCGCCCTCTCCTGTGTGCGGGCCCGCTCCAGCGCCTTCGGCCTCGACGTGGATTTCCACGACAAGGTGGACATCCACATCCATTTCCCCGAGGGCGCCATTCCCAAGGACGGCCCCTCGGCGGGAATCACGATTGTTACCGCCATCGTCAGTTCTCTCCTCCAGATCCCCGTGCACAGCGACCTGGCCATGACCGGCGAGATTACGCTCAGGGGTCGCGTGCTGAAGATAGGCGGCCTCAAGGAGAAGGTCATCGCCGCCCACCGGAGCGGCATCCGGCGGGTGGTGATCCCCAAGGCCAACACCGTCGACATCGATGAGATCCCCCACAAGGTCCTGAGTCAAATGACCATCCTGCCCGTGGACACCGTGGACGAGGTCCTCAACCACGCACTGGATCAGCGGCAGGTCACGAAGAAGACGGTGTTCTCAAACACACCCGTCGATTGGCGCACATGACGTTTCAGATTCCCCGCGAGTACATAGATCCCGATGTGGTGAAGGTCGTCCGGCGACTGAACCGCAACAACTTTCTCGCCTACCTCGTGGGAGGATCCGTCCGGGACCTGCTCATCGGCCGCAGTCCCAAGGACTTCGACCTCGTCACCGACGCCAAGCCTTCGGAGATCCGGAAGATATTCCGGAACTCCAGAATCATCGGCCGTCGCTTCAAGCTCGCGCACATCTACTTCGGAGAAGACAAGATCTTTGAGACCTCCACCTTCCGCGCCCAGCCCGAACACAGTGATGAGGCCGAAGATCTGCTCATTGTGTCCGACAACCTCTTCGGGACCCCGGAGGAAGACGCACGCAGGCGCGATTTCACGGTCAACGGGCTCTTCTACGACGTCGTCAAGGGTGAGATCATCGACTATGTCGACGGGCTCAGGGACATCGAGCGCAGGACCATCCGGACCATTGGGGACCCCGACGTGCGCTTCCAGGAGGACCCCGTACGCATCCTTCGTGCGCTCCGGTTTGCGGGGAAGCTGAATTTCTCCCTGGACCCCGAGACGGCGCGGTTCCTCGAGATCCATCGGGAGACCCTCTCCCTGGCTTCTCGGCGGCGGCTCGTGGACGAAATATGGAAGACCATCCACGGCGGTGCCGTGACCCAGACCCTGCCGCTGCTCATGGAGACGGGAGTGCTCGAGGTGCTCCTCCCGGAGCTCAGCGTGCGCATGGGCGATCCTGGAAACTACGATCTCCTCAGGAAGTCCTGTACCCTCATCGATCTGTTCCACCAGCATCCCATCATGGGGCTGACGCTCACGGGGCCCATCTTCTTCCAGTTCTGGATAGAGGAGCTGCTGTCCACGGAGCGTGTCAACGGGAACCAGGTGAGCAGGGTCTACCGGGATGAGCTGCAGCCCCTTCTGGTCACCTATGGGTTTTCCCGTGCCCAGCGGGATTCCATCCACAGAATTCTTCAGATCATCACTCAGATAGGGTATCCGAATCCTGCCCGGAAGATCTCCCCCAAGGTGATGTCCAAGGAATTGTTCTGGCCGGCCTACCTGACCTGGCAGATCCTATGGTTCGCCCGCGGGGTCCTGCCGAGGCTGGACCTCAGGCCCTTCTTCCGGCCCATAAACGAGCTCATGCCCAGGGAGAGAGAGCGGCCTTCCCGGGGTGCGCCTCAGGACGCCACAGAGGCCGTCCCCTTGAACGAGGAGGCAGCCGTTGGACACGTCCGGCGGGAGGTCCCCCCCAGCCGCAAGGAAACTCCCGGCAGCCGCCGTGCCCGGTCCCGCTCCCACCGGCGTCGGCGCCCCCCCAGAAGGGAGACGGTGTCCCATGAGACTTGAGCCTCCACCGCCCCTGCCCTTCGATCTCGATGTCGGCTCCTCGGAATACTATGAGGACGGGATCATCTACGACCACGACTTCCGGTGGTACAAGCCGGACAAGGCGTTCTACAGACACATGGCCGCCAACCTCGGCGGCCCCGTCCTTGAACTGGGCTGTGGGACCGGTCGACTGATGTACGACTGGGTGAAGGAGGGGCTCGAGGTCACGGGGGTCGATCTGAGCTCCTCCATGCTCGAGCGCGCCGAACACCGGCTGGTTCCCCTCGGGAAGAAGCGGAGAGCCCAGTGGACACTGCGCCGGGGCAACATGAGCACCCTCAAACTCGCACAGAAGTACAACGTGGTGGTGAGCGCCTTCAACACCATGATGCACCTGTACGACCGGGAGGCGCTCTCTCGCTTTTTGAAGAACGTGCGTCGTCACCTCGCCCCCGGGGGAACCTTCCTCTTTGATGTCCTGAACCCGGACATGCGCTGGATCCTCCGTGATCCGAACCGGCGCTGGGCCCGCACCCGTTTTCGACATCCGCGCTACGGCGTCTGGTACTACTATTCAACCAACCATTACTACGACGCCCAGACGCAGATCGCCTACGTCTATATCTACCACGAGCCTGTCACCGAGGATGAGGGTCCCACCTACATGATGCGGCTGGCGCATCGCATGTTCTTTCCCTGCGAGCTGCAGAACGAGCTCTACCACAACGGGTTCGTCGTCGACGGGCTCTTCGGAGGGTTCGACGGCGCGGACCTCGAGCTGGACTCCCCTTCGCAGGTCTATATCTGTTCGGTCAGGTAAGGTTTTGAGGAATCATGTGCATTTTCGGAAGTCCTGTGACCTTCCGGGAAATGTGGATGGTTCACGACCTCGAGACGAGATGAATAGTCGTCTCGCTCAAGGCTCTGGGACTCGCCCTGGTCGGCGTGAGGGGACAGACACCTCTCCACGAGCCGGGAACGTCAATAATAAATAAAAAGAAATACAAATAGTTATGAGATATTGCAGGGTGTCATGAAAAGCGGCGCTGACGGTTGACTTTTTCCCCCTTTCCATTTATACCCCTAACCGACCATGCACGTTGGGCCGTCGACAAGTGGCAAGTCACGGGGCTTTGGTCCCCGCATCGAAGGTTCGAATCCTTCCGGCCCAGCCAACAGAACCCTCTCCTCAACCCAGGTGCACCTCGGACGTCCTGTCCGGTGCAGGGAGCGTTGGACCCATGCTCAAGTCTCTGGCTGTTTTTTCAGGCTCTTCCAACCATGAACTGACCGGGGAGATTTGCCGCTTTCTCGAGATTGCTCCCGGATCCATCAAGATCAGCAAGTTCTCAGACGGTGAGACCTTCGTCTCTGTCAACGAGAACGTGCGCGGGGTGAACTGCTTCGTCATCCAGCCCACCTGCCAGCCCGTCAACGATCATCTCATGGAGCTTCTGATCATCATCGACGCCCTGAAACGGGCAAGCGCCGGCTCCATCGTTTGTATCCTCCCCTATTACGGATACGCCCGCCAGGATCGCAAGGTCAAGCCGAGGACGCCCATCAGCGCCAAGCTGGTGGCCAACCTCATCACCGTCGCGGGGGCGAGCCGGGTCCTCATGATGGATCTCCATGCCGGGCAGATTCAGGGCTTCTTCGACATCCCCGTGGATCACCTGAGCGCCCTGCCCGTTCTCTTTGACAAGCTCCGTGACACCTTCTCCCGCGAGGAGGTGGTCATCGTCTCGCCCGACGCAGGTGGTGTGGAGCGGGCGCGGGAGTTCTCCATGCGGCTGCGCTGCCCCCTGGCCATCATCGACAAACGCCGCCCCGAGGCCAACAAGGTGGAGGTGATGAACATCGTCGGCAAGGTCGAAGGCAAGAAGGCCATCATCATCGACGACATGATCGACACCGCCGGGACGCTCTCCAAGGCCGCGACGGCCATCATGGATCACGGGGCTCTCGAGGTCTACGCTCTGGCCTCTCACGGTATTTTTTCAGGAAAAGCCGTAGAAAACGTCACGAATTCGCCACTGAAAAAAATCTGGGTCACCAACACCATGCCCCTCCTTCCAGAGGCTAAAGCCTGTGATAAAATTGAACAATTATCAGTAGGGAGGCTTCTCGGGGAGGCGATCAAGCGCATTCATCATGGTGATTCCATCAGTTCGCTGTTCATTTAATTCTTGCAACTTGCCCAGTAATGAGTAAAACACACAGGTCAATTTCCGGTCATACGCCGGTGTCGAAGGATTCAGTCCCAAATCGGGGCTGTGTTCCAGCATGAGGTATGAGCAATGGAACTGCATAAATTTAAGGCAATCACCAGAGAAACCTACAAGAAAAACGCCAACCGCAAGCTGCGCTCCCAGGGCATGATCCCCGCGATTGTGTACGGTCAGGGCAAACCCCAGATCAGCCTCACCCTGGATCCCAAGGTCCTCGTGGCCAGCCTTGATCCCGAGAAGAAGCGCAACACCTACATCGAACTGGAAGTGGAAGGCAAAGAGACCTCCCAGGTGATCATCCGCGACGTGCAGTTCAATCACCTCACGGGCGCGCTCATCCATGTGGATTTCCTCCGCATCGATCCCACGGACAAGATCACCGTCACGGTCCCCTTCCGCCTCACGGGCAAGGCCGCCGGCGAGAAACTGGGCGGCGCCCGGCGTCAGATCCTCCGTGAACTCTCCATCACCTGCCCCGTGGCCAAGATCCCGGCCTCGATCTCCTATGACATCACCGCCATGAAGATCGACGATATCGCCCGCATCCAGGATCTCGATCTGGATGAAGAGGTCTCCATCAATCTTCAGCCCCGTCAGGCGATCGTCCAGATCAAATCCGCCCGTGGTGCCAAGGATGCCGCTGGCGACGCCGAGGAAGACGCCGAATAGTCTCCCATGGGTACGGCTCCTCCCACCCTTGTCGTGGGACTGGGCAATCCGGGCCCAGAATACAGGGACACCCGCCACAACATCGGTGCAACACTGCTCAGAGCGCTGGGGGATCATCTTCGCATAGTCAACTGGCGCGCACGGTTCAAAGGTGCCTTCGCCGAGGCTGAGCGTGATGGCCGCCATCTGTGTCTCCTCTTTCCCGAGACCTACATGAATCTCAGCGGCGAGAGCGTGGCCCGGGCCGTGGCCAAGCTCGAGGTGCCCCTCGAGCGGGTGATTGTCTGCCACGATGAGGTGGATCTCCCCTTTGGCGTCGTGAAGGTGAAGGTGGGTGGCGGCACCTCCGGACATCGGGGCCTTCGATCCCTGGTGCAGCATCTGGGCAGCGCCGACTTCGTCCGTCTGCGGCTGGGGATCGGCCGCCCCCCGGTGGACATGATCGAACATGTCCTCGGATGTTTCGATCCCGCCGAGCAGGACGCAATTCCAGAAATCCTGCAAAAATCGACCACTATAATGGATGCGATCTTGAATAATGGACCCACTTATGCGATGAATGCGTTTAACGGACCCCGGGGCTGACAACTTACTCCGCATGGTGTCCGGTAAACACAAGATGTCATTCGTTATTTATCGTTACCCAATCCACCAAACCGATAAAAATAAGGAGGGTTTTACACCATGCAATGGATAGTTTTCACTATTCCTGTCTTTGGCTTGGCCGCGCTACTGTTTGCGTACTTCAGGACCAACTGGATCAACAAGCAGGACGAGGGCACCGACAAGATGAAGGAGATCTCGGGACACGTCCGTGAGGGGGCCATGGCCTTCCTTCGGGCGGAGTACAAGGTCCTCTTCTGGTTTGTTCTGGGAGTCGCCCTTCTTCTGATTGTCGCCAACCTCGGCAGCTCCAAACATGTGTACAAGAATCCCCTGATCGCGCTCTCCTTCGTCGTGGGCGCCCTGTGCAGCGCCCTGGCCGGCTTCATCGGCATGCGCGTGGCCACCAAGGCCAACGTCCGTACGACCGCGGCCGCCCGCACGAGCCTCAACAAGGCTCTCGCCGTCGCCTTCTCCGGCGGCACCGTCATGGGCATGGCCGTCACCGGCCTTGCCATCCTCGGGCTCGGCTCTCTTATGCTGCTCTACTACAAGACAGGGTTCATCAAGGGAGATGCCGATCTTCGCCTCATGAAGACCATCCAGATCATCTCCGGGTTCTCCCTGGGTGCCTCCTCCATCGCGCTCTTCGCCCGTGTGGGCGGCGGTATCTACACCAAAGCCGCCGACGTGGGCGCCGACCTCGTGGGCAAGGTCGAGGCCGGCATCCCCGAGGATGATCCGCGAAACCCCGCCACCATCGCCGACAACGTGGGCGACAACGTGGGCGACGTGGCCGGCATGGGCGCCGACCTCTTCGAGTCCTATGTGGGCGCCATCGTTGGTGCCATGGTCCTCGCAGCCGGGGCGGTCTGGACGGTCAAGGACGCTCCCTCCGGCTCCGCCACCTTCCGCCTGGCCATGCTGCCCCTCATGCTCGCCGGTGTGGGAATCATCGTCTCCATCCTCGGGACCTTCTTTGTTCGCACCTCTGAGGGTGGCGATCCCCAGAAGGCTCTCAACACAGGCACCTTCGGCGCTGCGGGCTTCATGGTCCTGGCAACCGCAGGCATCTGCTTCTGGTTCATCCCCAAGAAAATGGCCCTCTTCGTTCCTGGTGTGAACGCGGTCATCTTCATCACGTGGTGGAAGGTCTTCCTGGCCACCATCGTCGGCCTGGGTGCCGGCCTCCTCGTGGGAATCACCACCGAGTACTTCTGCTCCACAGAGCGCTCGCCCGTTCACAAGATCGCCGAGGCTTCCGAGACGGGCGCCGCCACCAACATCATCTCCGGTCTCGCCACCGGCATGATCTCCACGGCCCTCCCCATCATCTGGATCGCCGCCGCCATCCTCGTCTCCTACAGGCTCGCCGGTCTCTACGGCATCGCCATCGCCGCCCTGGGCATGCTCTCCACCACGGGGATCCAGCTTGCAGTCGACGCCTATGGCCCCATCGCCGACAACGCCGGCGGTCTGGCCGAGATGTCCGAGCTCCCCAAAGAGGTGCGTGAGCGCACCGACAAACTCGACGCCGTGGGCAACACCACCGCCGCCATCGGCAAGGGCTTCGCCATCGGTTCCGCCGCCCTCACCGCCCTGGCCCTCTTCGCGGCCTTCATGGTGACCGCCAACGTGACCAGCCTGAACATCAGTGATCCCACGGTCATGGCCGGGCTCTTCTTCGGTGGCATGCTCCCCTTCCTCTTCTCCGCACTTTCCATGACCGCCGTGGGCGAGGCCGCCAACGCCATGATCCAGGAGGTTCGTCGTCAGTTCCGTGAGATCAAGGGCCTCCTCGAGGGCAAGGCCAAGGCCGAGTACGCAGAGTGCGTGAAGATCTCCACCAACGCCGCCATCCGCAAGATGCTCCTCCCCGGCCTTCTGGCCGTCATCGTCCCCGTCGTCGTGGGCTTCTTCTCCAAGAAGGCCCTGGGCGGCATGCTCGCCGGCGTCACCGTCACGGGCGTGCTCATGGCCATCTTCCAGTCCAACGCGGGCGGTGCCTGGGACAACGCCAAGAAATACATCGAGAACGGGAACCACGGCGGCAAGGGCTCCGAAGCCCACAAGGCCGCCGTCACTGGCGACACCGTCGGCGACCCCTTCAAGGACACCTCCGGTCCCTCTCTCAACATTCTCATCAAGCTCATGAGCGTGGTCTCCCTGGTCATCGCTCCCCTCATCCGCGACTTCTCCATCCTGAAGTGGTTCTAAAGACCCCTCTCTCCAACGGGACACACTGAAGGGGGACTCACCCCCCTGGTGCGCTTCTTCGCCGAAAAGTCCCAGCCACGGCGCAAATCTGCTTACCTTTTTGGAAATGAAGTGGTAAACCCATGGGGAGGTGTTCAATGACGTATAAAATATCATTCATCTTATTGATACCAATATTGATTTCTCTTGCTCCTGCCAGATCGTACGGTGACGTGAAGATCATCGCCGCCACCTTCGACCGGGGAGTCCGGGAGTGCCGGGATGGCAAATACGCCAAGGGGATCGACACCATCATCGACGCCGCCATGGAGCTGCGCAGGGAGGCTCCCCGCCATCGCCTCAACAGTCAGTGGCGAAGCAAGCTCCGGTTCTGCTTTACGAAATGGTCTTCGGTCGAGGAACGATCCTGCAAACGGAACCACCGTGTCGAGGCCTACCACAACCTCCTGAAGATTGAAGCGAAGGCCGCGGTCATCGCCGGCAAGGGACTCCGGCAGACCCTGGGACGAACCCGGGCCAGCTGCTTCGGTTCTCTCAAGGGTCATCTGAACCGTACCTGCAAAAAGGATCCCGCCGCCATCGACGCCCTGGCGAAACTCTCAGGCTATGTGGCGAAGCAGCCCAGACTCCATGGACAGCTCCGAGGCATTCTTGGGAAGTGTCTGAAGAATCAGTGGAACTCGACGCTCGCCCTGTGCCGGACGAGTTTCTCCATGGCCACCCTCAGGCAGGTCTTCAACATGTACAAGCTTATGCCCCGCACCAAGGTGGCGACCCAGGAGTATCAGAGCTGCCTGGACGCACAGATGCAGGGGGCGCGCCTTTTGTGCCGCGCCATGAAGTTCCGGCAGGGAAAAAAGCTCTTTGACAAGGCCCATTACCTCTTGAAACACGCCCGGCCGGGAAATGAGCTTCTTTTGAGCAAGGCCGCCGAGGCCAGCGGCGAATGTGGGCTCTTCCGCCTTGATTTCTCCGTGACCATGCGGGCCGTTTCGGGAAAGATCCCCTTCGTGCTCCCCGCTACCTCCCGCCTCATCGCCACCCGCACCCCCGACGGAAAGAGCATCCGGGCCTGTGGCGTCCTCTCCTTCGGACGGGTTCCCGTCAAACGCAAGGGATGCACCTCCCAGGCCACCGTCCCCGAGACCAAACCCCACTACATCTGTCTGAAGGGGCGGCTCGCCCGCCAGCCTGGAAAACGCCACCAGATTGCGCACCTTTCCTTTGACGGGACCATGGCCCGTACCCTCGTCCGCGAGAGCATCCAGAGCGTCTGCGCCCGCAGGAGCCCCGTCGTCTTCACCGAGCGCCTCTTCGAGCAGCTCCTCGTGCCCCGCACCCTCAGGGTGACCATCCCCGTTCAAGGAGGCGAGAAGAAGATGTTCCGCCACGCCTTCGATGCCGGTGGCGGCCGCAAGAGCGTCTTCCAGGGCAGCTTCTCCATCCACATGCTGTAGTCGCCTCCCTTGCAAAAGCATTCCGTACCATTTCACGAAGGGGAGCTTCGCCCCTTCCAGATCGAGGCTCTCGAAGCCCTGCGGGTACACCGTGGACACCTGGCGGTGGATGCGCCTCCGGGGAGGGGAAAGACCCTCGTGGCCACAGCCGCTGCTCTTGCCGCGGCAAACGGGGGAGTGCTATGGCTTGAACCCCTCAGGGAACTGGTCCTGGAGAAGGTCAGGGAGTTGAAAACCGCCCTGACCCGGGCCGGTCACGATCCAAAGAACATATTGGTGGATTCCGGTCTCGGGGGAGAAGCCCCTCCCGACACCCTGCTGTGCGGCCAGGGGGTCACCGTGGCTACCTTTGAGTATGGATTCTACAATCCCCCCTCCACGCCATTGTCCCTGCTCATCGTTGATGAAGCCCAGGAGCTGTCGGATCCCGTACGCGGACCACTGGTGGCGAAGGTTGTCCTCGCGGCCCTCTCGGCTCCGAGGCCCCCGCGGGTGATCCTCCTGGGACATCGGCTCGATCCTGGCTGGGCTTGCCTTGTCCCCGGCGCCCAGGTGATCCACGACGGGGAGGCCCCCTCGACGCGAGTGATCTGGCGACCGGGGGAACAGGGCGACGAGGCGGTGCTCAACCTCCTCTCAGAGATCTTCTCCAGAGATCTCCACGAGCGGATAGCCCTCTTCGTAGGGACTGTGGCCGCGGCCCGCCGGCTGGCAACCCTGGTCGACGCGAACCTGGATATCCCGGATCACACAGGGGTGAAGGCTCGGGCCTTCCATGCCGGGCTGCCTCCTCGGGAGAAGCAGGAGCTCCTCGAGTCGCTCAGAGCCGCCTCGCTCCCGGTGGTGGTGACGACCACAGCCCTGGCCAAAGGACTCGATCTCCCTTTGACGACGGTGATCATCCGCGATCTCCACCTTCCCGGACGCCCCCCCATGGACACGCGGGAGGTCGCCCCGCTTGCGGGGCGGTGTGGACGAAGGGGAAAGGCCGGTACGGCCTACGTCCTGCGAGCCGAGTCAAAGACTGGATCTGTGCGCCGCCAATCCGAGGACGAGCTGTTGGCGCTCCTGGGCCATGGACTGCTTGGGACCCCCCGTTCCTACCGGACTTTGGCTGAAGAAGTCTCGGCGCGGCTAAAGAGGGGTCAATTCGCGAGGTTTTTCGAGCTGGTCGAGATGGGGATCCGCCGGGGAACCCTCCTTCGGGAGGGGGAGCGGATTGTGAGGTCCGAGGCCGGAGGGGTGCTCTGGGAGAGTCGCCTGCCCGCCCTGGACGTCATGGCCTGGGCGGGGCTCTTCCAGGAGGTGGACCCCGCGGGATTCACCCCCTACGACCTCATGCTCCTCTACGTGGCTCTCTTTCCTTTGGCCCGCTGTGGACGCGCAGTGACCTCCCCCGGGGTTCCCTCCATGTTATGGGACCAATGGCTGTCGCAGGGACGGTGGAAGGAGCTCTTCATCTCCCTCTCGGGCAGGAGGAAAACACCGGACCGTCGAGGGCAGGAGCGGCTGATGGGGGCCGCCCTGGAATTGATGGAGCGCTCTGAGCGCAACGAACAGCTCCCTGGGGGCTATGCAACCCTGCAAAAGTTGGTTACAACGGGAAGGTCGAAGGAAGGTGTCTATGGCGCTCAAATGTGACAACTGCGGAGCCCCCATGAGTCCGGTTCAGGGGCAGGATTATTTCTTCTGTGAGTATTGCTACTCCTTTCATTTTCCGTCGGAGGAAGCCGACAATGGGCTGATGGTGCTGGACGACGAAGGCAGGCTCCCCTGTCCGGTGTGCGAATCCACGCTGGTTCCAGCCTCCCTGGAGTCCGAGCGGGTGCTCTACTGCAAAAAGTGCAAGGGGATGTACATGAAACGTCGCTCCTTCACCCGGGTGGTGGATCTCAAGCGTGCGCAGTACAAGGGTCGTCCCCTGAGGAAACGCAAGAGGCTCACCGAGGACGAGCTGTCCCGAAAGACCGTCTGTCCCCTGTGCAACAAACCCATGGTGACCCATCCCTACTACGGGCCCGGCGATGTCATTATCGACAACTGCATAGACTGCAACATGATCTGGCTTGATGAGGGAGAGCTCACCATCATCGAGCGCTCTTCGGAGTAAAGGGGGCGTGCACCGATGCTTGGCCTGTTCGGAAGAAAACTGGAGTTTCCCATTCTCAACCGGGGGTTTGGGCTTATCGACGAGGGAGGACGGTTCGTACTCTCCGCCGTTGAAAAACCTCTGGAGCCCCCTGGAAAGAATCAGGTCCTGGTGAAGCTGCACGCCGCCTCCATCAACCCGGCGGATCTGGTGTTCATGCGGGGGACCTATGGCTTTTCTCCCAAAGAAGGGATGATCCCCGGGCTCGAGGGGAGTGGAGAGATCATCGCCTGCGGGAAGGGGATCGCCCCCCGCCTCTTTTTGGGGCGCCGTGTCGCCTGCACGCCGAGGGTCGGAGAGGATGGCACCTTCGCCACCCATATGATCACCTCACTGAACAACGTCGTTCCCCTGCTCCCCTCTCTCAGTTATGAGGAGGGCGCCTCCCTCATCGTCAATCCGCTCTCTGCATGGCTATTGTTCCAGACGGTGCGGGAACTTCATGCCCACGCCATTTTGGTGACGGTGGCCACCGGGGCGCTCGGCACCATGCTCACCAGGCTGGGCAAGAGCCTTGGATACACCATGATCTGTGTGGTGCAGCGTCCGGAGCAGGTGGACGGCGTAAAGACCGCCGGTGCCACGGAGGTGCTGGTACGCAGTGATCCCGAATTTGAGCGCGCTCTGCCAGAGGTGTGCCATCGGTACCAGACCGGGGTGGTTCTCGATGGAGCCGGTGGAGAGGTGACCACCCGGGTCGTCAAGGCGCTGCCCTCGGGTTCCACGGTCATCCTCTACGGTTCTCTCGACGGGAACGGCCTGGCCCTGGACGCGTCGGACTTCATCTTCTCAGGGGTGAACATGCAGGGATTCTGGCTGGTCAATTTTGCCCGGAGCGCGTCGAAAATGAACCTTGCCAAGACCTTCTACACGGTCCAGCGCAAGGTGAAGCACGAGCTGGCGACCCCGGTCTTCGCGGAGTATCCTCTGGCGCGCATCCATGAGGCCATCGAATGCTACCTTTCCAACCGCTCACAGGGGAAGGTCATCCTCACCATGGAGTGAGCTCAGCGCATTCCCATCCGCTTCATTTTGTTGATCAGCGTGGTACGGGGGAGTCCGAGGAGTCGTGCGGCGGCGCTGATGTTTCCATCGGTCTCTCCCAGGGTCTCGGTGATGGCGTCCATCTGAATGGATTCGAAGAGGCTCGCCTCCTTCGTCGCCTCTGTCGATGACGCCAGGGCCCAGGCAGGGCAGTAGTGTTGCTTTGTCTTTTCCCAGCCAAAGGTACGCGCGATCTGGCACAGGCTCTTCAATTCACGGACGTTTCCCTCGAAATGGAGCTCCAGGATCTCTCCCAGGAGGGCGGGTGGAGGTGTCGGTGCACCAAACCGCTCGATGAGGAGTGGGATGTCCAGGATGCGGTCCCGAAGCGGCATGAGGGTGACCATGAGCTGGGAGAGCCTGTAGAGCAGATCCCGGCGGAATCTGCCCTCTCTGGCCTGCTCGTGGAGATCCTTGTGGGTCGCACAGATCACCCGGATGTCCGCCTGCCTGTGGAGATCACTCCCGACGGGGCGATAGGTCCCCGTCTCAAGAAAACGCAGGAGGGAGCTCTGGTGGTCAGGGCGCAACTCTGCGATTTCATCCAAAAACAGGGTTCCTCCGTTGGCCTGTGAGAGGATGCCTTCCCGGCGCTGTGAGGCCCCCGAGAAGGCCCCCCGTTCATGTCCGAAGAGTTCGGACTCGATGAGCTCCCGGGGGATGGCTCCACAGTTGACAGCAAAGTAGGGGCCCCGCGAACGGGGCGACTGATCATGGAGGAGTCTGGCGGAAAGCTCCTTTCCCGTCCCCGTCTCGCCGCTCACGAGAATGGAGAGATCGTGTCGGGCCAGGGGGACCATGTCATCCAGAAGGCTGGCGAAGGCGGGATCACGGGTGATGAGATCACCTCTGCTGCGCGGACGGGGAGCCCCGGTGAGGCACAGGGGCTGATGCCCCAGGGAGGCGATCTCTCCGGGCACCAGGGTGAGCTCTCGTACCAGTCTGCCCCGAAAGCGAAGGCCGTTTCGACTGTCCCTGTCCCACAGGCGCAGTGTTCCGTCACGGTATTCCCCCTCGCAGTGATACCGGGAGACTGTCGGGTCTTCGATGACGACGTGGCAGTCTGGCGCTTTTCCAAGGGTGAAGCGGCCCTGGGGAAGAGGGAGGAAACGGTCGAAGGCGGGGAGCCACAGGAGATTCCTGGGAGTTTTGACCTCATCACGGGGTCGGGGAAGGGTCATGGTGCGGGTGGTTTCCATTTTTGTTCTCCTCGCCCCTGTTGTCGACGGTCTGTGCGCCCGGTTGCGCAGAAAGTCATTTTATCAGGTGGAAGGTGGCCAGGACGGGGAAGTGGTCGGAACGACCCGTGCGCACGACCCTGGAACGGGCGAGCCGCAGTTTGCCGCTGAAAAGGACATGATCGAGCTGGGACCTCAGGGTGATGTAGAATGAGGTCTTCCAGTGCCAGGTGTGCTCTGAGGAGGGCAGAGTAGAATATCCTCTACCCACGAGGTAGGAGACAGCCTTGCCGCCTGGCTCCTCGTTGAAGTCACCGAGAATGATGGTGGGGATCCCCGCCGTGAGCATCTTGTGATACTTGCCGATTTCCCGACGTCGGATGTTACGGGTCGAAAAATAGCCCCGCACCACGGAGCCTCGATCATCAAAGGGTGGATGCAGGTGGACGTTGAGGAACTGGATCTCCCGCCCCGAGATCTTCAGCGTGATGAGCATGGCGGGAAACCAGCCCCTGGGTGGGGGCTGGATGGTGGTCATCCGGCTTATGGGGTGTCTGGACAGGACGGCGAGTCCTCCCGCCCCCGCAGAGTGGATGAACTTCATGTGGGGATATTTCCCGGACAGACTCCGGCGGATGGCCGATTCCCACAGCGGTGTCGTCTCCTGGAGGAAGACGGCGTCGGTACCAAAGTCCCCCATGGACCGGATCATGGCCGTGTCACTCGGGATGCCGAAGTTCACGTTCCACGAGGCTACGGAGAAAGAGCCGATGGCGTGATCTTTGGGGCTCAGGGCACTTCGTGAAGAATAGAGCAGCATGGAGGATCGTGGCTCGATGTGTTCTTTCCGGGAACAGCTCAGGACGATGACTGGGAACAGGAGGATTATGGCTGATTGTCGGTTCATTGGGAACCCCCTCATACAGGTGTCCAACGTCCCCCCGGGGCGTTTCATTCATTTTTTTTCAGGATGGAGCGGAAGGAAGCGGGAGCTGCGCGTCAGCGCATGGGCTTTTTCTTCATGGCCGGTTTGGTTTTCTTGACGGGGCGAACCTTTTTGACAGGTTTCTTCTTCATGACGGGTTTTGCCTTCATGACGGGCTTCTTTTTCATGACGGGCTTTGCCTTCATGACAGGTTTCTTCTTCATGACGGGCTTCTTCTTCATGACGGGCTTCTTCTTCATGACGGGCTTCTTCTTCATGACGGGGCGGATCTTGACGCACTTGTTGCCCTTGAGGACGAAGCCGCGTTTGCAGACGACCTTCTTCATGATCTTGACGCACTTGTTGCCCTTGAGGATGAAGCCGCGCTTGCAGACGACCTTCTTGTGGAGCTTGACGCATTTGTTGCCGTCGCGGATGAAGCCGCGCTTGCAGGCGACCTTCTTGTGCTGCTTGACGCATTTGTTGCCGACGCGGACGAAGCCGCGCTTGCAGGCGACGATCCTGGGGGCGACCACACAGCGACGCTTCATCGTGTCGTAGAGTTTGCCGCGGGGACATTTCACCACAGGGTGAATCGGGGCAGTACGTACGCAGGTGTTGCCGCGGCGGATATGTCCGGCGGGACACTTGACGTGTCTGGCGAAGCAGCGGCGCATGCCGGGATCCCAGAGCTGGGAGGAAGCGCAGCGGGCGACGCACCGGCCCATGCGGGCAACCTGGTGGGCGGGACAATGAAGTTTGACAGGGACGGCACAGCGGTTCTGGCTGCCGATCCAGCGGGTACCACGGGGACACTGACAGTGACCTGCGGAGCGGACCATGTTCGAGGGGCAGGAGGCATGGGCCCCTGCGCGGACGCAGCGACGCTTGGCGAAGTCATAGACGAGACCGCCACGGCAGGCGCGGGAGGCTACACAGCGATCCTTGGCGTAGCTGTAGTGAGTCCCGGCGGGACAGGCCGAACGGGATTTGCAGCGGTTGGCGGTGGAGCTCCAGAAGGTGCCGGCGGGGCAGGTGCACTTGCCGCGGTCGAGGATCATGTTGGAGCGGCACCTGAGGGCGCTCACACAGCGGTGGGCGAGCTTGGACCAGGTCTTGCCGGCGGGGCAGCGGCAGGTGCTCCCGGAGAGGACGCTGCCACCGGGGCAGGAGAAGGCGTCCCGGGCGCAGCGGGCTGTGCGGTTGTTCCAGAAGGTGCCGGCAGGGCAGGCGCAGCGGGCGCCGTTCCATTTGGCGCCGCCTGCGCAGGCGAAGGCCGTCCGGACGCAGCGCCGGGCACGGGGATTGAAGTGGGCGCCGGCGGGGCAGGCGCAGTGGGATCCCACCCGGACCATGGTGGCAGGGCAGATGAGCTTGGCGGTGCAGGACCGTTTACGGGCATTCCAGTTCGTCCCGGCGGGGCAGCGGCAGGTGCCGCCGCGGTAGATGGTGCCCTTGGGGCAGCTGAGGGCGGGACGGACGCACCAGCGGGCGGCGCTGTCCCAGTATTTGCCGGCCGGACACTGGCAGGTGTTGCCGCGCCGGACCGTTCCGTGGCTGCACTCGAGATCAGCCTTGCGGGTGCAGCGACGAGCTCTCAGGTTCCAGAAGGTACCGGTGGGGCAGGCACAGGTAGCGCCGTTCCAGACGGTGCCGCGGGTACAGGTCGGGCGAACGGCGGAATGCGTGCACCAACGGGCTTTGGCGTCCCAGGACTTGCCGGCTGGGCAGGTGCAGTGGCGGCCGTTCCATACAGAACCGCGGGAGCAGCTGTGCCGGGCAACGTTGGCGAAGGACTCGCATTTGTAATGACGGGCGCTCCATGCGGTCCCCGTAGGACAGACGCACTTTCCGCGCCACTTGTAGGAGATGTGGGGGCAGGAGGCGTAGTTGGGGGGAGTCAGCCGGTCCCACTGGATCTGGGGAGGCAGATACATGGGGGGAATCACTGGCCGGATGGCGACAGTGGCCGGGGGAGGGGTCTTCGAAATGACCTTGGCATATCCAGCGGGGGGGGCGACGTCGGTATAGACGATGACCTGGGCGGGCTGGACGTCGGGCTGAGGTACGGTCACTTCAACGACGGAGGGCTCGTTGACTACTTCCGGCTCCACAAAGACGGGCTTGGGCGGCTCGGGGGGAGTGACCTCCTGGGGCTGACCCTGGGTGGCATCACCCTGGTTGGTGTTTTGATTCTGCGGCTGTGGCCCCTTCTGCACGATACACGCGGTGAAGGCGAAGAGGGTGAGCGCCGCCAACATGAGCAGAGATGACGTTTTGTTGCGCATGGATTTCTCCTTTGAGGGTTGACCTCAAAAAAAATTAAAAAGACACGATGTTGACGTTTCTATCCGCTGTCAAAGAGAACGGCTCTTGGACGAAGCGGAGGGTGTTGTGGTTCAATGCTGTGGATAAAGGCACAGAAACCCGCCGCTGACAATTGTTTTTTTAGGATTCCAGGAGGGAACCGTCCAATAAAGATGTTGGCACGGGAACTGTGTGGATCGAGGAAGGAAGAGGATGAAAAACGATATCGTGGGGAGTGATCACTTCTTCTCCAGGAAGAAGACGTGGGCTGGAGTTTCGGGGTTGGCGCGTTTGAAGGCTTTGTAGCGATTGACGAGCTCTTTGAGCTGGGCTCTTCCCTCGGGGGTCCGATAGAGTTTTCGGATTGTGGACAAGGCCTTGTCGTACTGTTTGGAGAAGGTATCCCGCTCACGATCGTTGTGGAAGGCCGAGTTGAGAGGAGCTCTCTCACCCAGACATCCCTGGCCTCGAGCGGCTTCGGTCATGGTCGGATACCCGCTGAGGGCGGGGAGACGCTTCCCATTCCCCAGGGAGAGATAATCCACGACCCCATCCACGGCCATGGCCTTGAAG
>QKIM01000083.1 GCA_003249585.1 Deltaproteobacteria bacterium | reverse complement strand
CCAGAGGACCACTATTCCGATGTGTGGTGAAATACCTGTCTCCCCTTTTTGGTTCCCCCTTCGAAACGGGACTTCGTTTAAAAGGAGGATTTCATGCGTGGATTTCAACTTTTTACGGCATTATCGATGCTGTTGTTGGCTCCCCAGGCACAGGGCTCCTCCTGGTATGGGCACTACGGAACATTCCGCGCCAAGGATATACATCTTGACGTAAAAACCCAGTTTAGCTTCTGAATTCCAGGCCATAAGGCGCTTCTACACATCAGTGGGTGTGACGACCAAAAAAACTCAGGGAAGGGACAGAGAATCGCAATGACACTATCGGGCGACACCGTTGACGTAGTAGGTCTTGCGCAGCATCTTCCCGTGGGACCACATGTAGTGCCATCCGTGTTTCACTCGACCACGGTATGTTCCGGCAAAGCCGTGCTGTTTGCCGTTCTCATAGTGTTCGATGGTCCAGGAATTCTTCCCCACGTTTATCTGGACACCATGCTTCTGCCCGCGGGTGTTGTATTGAAAGAACCACCCGTTTGGGATGCCGTCCTTGTAGGCCCCGAACCGAACCTTCTTTCCGTGGTCGTATAGCTCAATGCTGTAATAGCTGCCGCTGGTGTAATACTGCAGGCCATCCTTGCGGCCGCGCGCGTCGTGCCGATAGAACCCCCCGCCCGGTTTGCCCTTGCGGTAGGTCGCCGTGGACCGCAATGTGCCATGGTCGTAGTACTCGACATTGACGGAGGTCCCCAGGACATAGATCTGCAGGCCATGCCTCTTCCTGTTGACCCTGGTGTAATTCCACCCTGTCTTGAGCCCCTTGAGCGACGGCATGGGGGCGAAGACAAATTTTCGCTGACGGACCCCGTGGGGGCCCGCGACCGGGCCATCCGTGGACCGGACAAACCGCCCCAGGTGTGGATCGCATTTTTTCCATGGTGAGGCCCCAAAGCCGGGGAGACTCAACACGGAGGTCACTGCAAGGATGAGAATGGTCGACATGGGAGACACCTCCTGGGATCGTTGGGGACTTATCTGACCTGAAACCTTTCGGCACAGGGTATCACACCGATCCCTAAAAAACCAACCCTGTGCGCCATCAATATGTAAGGTTCCAGAGCGCCGCCGTGGGATGGTCACGGAAGGCGCACGGCGCCTTCACCGCTTTCGAATGATTTTCGTATTTTTGTTCTTCCTGTAGTAATTCTGGGTGAGGGTGATCAAGAGACCGCTCGTGTCCACGGGTTCTGGGGACCAGATCGTGATGGTGATGGGCGTTCCCCTCGCAATGGAGCGGACTCCGATCAGGGCAAACTCAAGGCGCCACTTGCCGCCCGTGGGTTTGACCTCCAGCAGCGTCTTGTACCTGGACACGTAGGCGTATTTGGGCTCCGTCCGATGCGAGTACTTATTATACACTGTCATCTGCTCAAAAGGGTGCCGCTCATAGTCCCGGGGACTCAGATAGGCTTTTCCATCCGGCACGGGCGTCTCCTCAAGGGTTTTGGGGGCCGTCACCCTTTTCAACAGACAGCGGTTTTCAGCCTTTCCCCCCATGTTCAACGTCGTCTTGACGGGGGCACCCTCCCCCACCTTGACGGCGAGGAAGAAGACGGCCCTGCGGTGGTGGGAGAAGGTGATCTCAAGATTCTCCCCGTACCTGGCCCCCAGGGCGAAGGTCTTGATCACAAAGGGACCCGCGCTGCATTTGGCGGTGGGAACCCAGGACTGCCTTTTGTTCGCCACGGTCATGAGATTGGGTCCGCAGCCAGATCCGGCCAGGAGCAATAGAAGTGGGGCCAGACGCCTGATCATTTTTTCCCCCACCTTCCCGGCATGAGGTAGATCCCCCTGGGCGTTCTCACCCACCGAGGGGGTATCCAGCGCATCCCCTGTGACGCGGGGAGCACCCAGCGTCCCTTGACCCAGATGAAGCCCGAACCGGTCCACATCCAGTATCCTGCAGCCCATTGGGCGCCAGCCAAGGGGGAAGGTCCGACGGGGTCGGCGACCTTCTTCGACGGGGGCAGTTTGGGAGCCCTGGCCACCTGCAGGGTGTCGATGTCAGCCCTGGGGACCCGCCAGAATCCTCCCAGCCAGACCCATTTCGAGCCGCTCCATTTCCACATACCGTCCACCCACATGGCGTTACGGGAGGGCCTGGGCGGCTGCACCTCCCTGAGTGGTGAAGGAGGTTTCTTCTCTGAAGGCGGATGCTCCGTGGGGTCCTTTTCCGTGATGAAGACAGACTCTGGGACAAGGAGGATCTCCACGGGGGCGGGTTTTGAGGCCGCCCTGGATGGCGCCTTTTTACGGTGTACCACCCTCCGGGGAGGTTTCTTCTTCACCGGGGCGGGCCGATGGTACGTCACCACCCTGATCTTTTTTTGCTCAATGGTCACTCCCTTGAGGGAAGCATCCCAGCACCGTCTGCTGCCCAGGACAGCCGGCCGCGTGCACCGGTCGTAGGTGGCCTGATCATAGAACTGACGGCAGGTCGTGGTCTTGACCCTTTCTCTCCAGCGGCTGTAGCAGAAGCGGTGGGCCCTCAGGAATTCCTTTTGCTGTTGCTCCGTCAGGTACCGGATCCATTTCTTCTCATCGTCGGGCTCATAGACCGTGTGACGCAATTCAAAATACACGTTTTGAAAATCAACTGGTTCATAGGACCAGAGGGTGATGAGGACCGCTTCCCCCTTCGCCAGTTCCGGTCTTCCATCGAGCCTGACTATCTGAAAATCGTAAAGACGTATGGTGTACACCTCTTTGTCGGGCTTTTGGGTGCCCGGCACCGGGATGAGCCGCAATTCCGCGCGCTCGGGGGGAGGCGCTTTTTCACGGGGTTCCCCGGGGGCTGCTGTTCTCCCTGGCTCGCCCTGACCGCCTGCCGTGGGGCCCTTCCCTGCGTTCCCCCCGGGGCTGTTGTGGAGACAAAAGAAGTTCACATTTTCAGCCCCTTCTTCGACAACCCTCTTGGGCCTCGTCCCGATCTGGAGCTCAGCCTTGAATTTGATGGACCGGGGTGAATGGACCTTCAACTCCAGCTTTTCGCCCCATCTCGCCCCCACAACCCTGGCGCGAAACACAAAGGGCCCCTGAGAGCAGCGCCTGTTGAGGCGAAAGGTCTTGTACGTCCCCTTCTCCACGAGATGCGGCCTGGGAGGAGAGCAGCCAAGACCCCCAAGGAACGCGAAAAAAGCAAGGACACGGACAGACATCATCTTCCTCCAAAGGGGCGGACGCATCGATTCCGGCGTCTTCTTCAGGCCTTTCATCCTACCACAACACCTGCTCAGATAAAATTGGAGAGCAGAAAATGCATCGAGGAACGGGCGTTATGTGCCCTTTTGGCGTATAGTTTCCCCATGGAACGGCGATCACGCTCCCCCAGGAAGGTCTTTCGGGGTCACAGATGGTGGCAGGCAACCATCGTGCTGGCCTCGCTGACCTGCCTTGCAGCGTGTCGGGAAGCCTCCGGTGACGGCTCCACGGTGGCATACGCTGAAGGAACGAGGAGCCCCGCCCCTCCACCCGATGAGACAACGACTCCGTCAGCGGACATGGATGATCGGACGCTGTTTGCAGCACGGGTTGCGCCTTTGGGCCCCATGGCTCCGTCTGCTCCACCAATGGCGAAGCCCGTCCCCCGCCCCGCCCCGCCGGCAGTGGCGGTCCCCGCCGCCGCGCCAAAACCTGCCATCTCCCACATATCCCCAGCGGCCGCCGCCAGGCTGCTCTACCCCAAGGCAAAGAGTGGAGCGCCCCTGTGGAAGACGCGTCTGGCAGGCTGCCCCGGGGTCACCACGGCCTTGCGGGTACGGTGCCTGATAGGGGGCCGATACGCGGGTCATGCCAAGGCACGCGCACTGGCCCTGGCGCTGTACGATGCTGTTGGAGTGGTGGCTGGACTGCGTCCCAAACAGGTCCGGGACGGGGGCTGGCGGGGCACGCTGCACATGGTGCCCCAGCTGCCCGTGGGACGGCATCTCCCTCAACTGCGCCGCGTGAAGCAGAGCTTCAGCGGGTTCAGACAGTTCTTCACCTGGCTGGGGAAGGGCTCCTCAAAACCGCTCCAGTACCGGTTCACCCACCTCTCCTTCAAGTTCTACCGCACCGTGGGGAAGCGCACGCCGTCGGCCTCGGCCTGGGACTGGACCGTCGCCTACAACGTCAACGGCTCGCTGCTCGGGAGCGCAGCGGGAGTGCGCGAGACCCTCTACCACGAGATCTTTCACCTCAATGACCGCGATCACCGGGACTGGACCACCCGGGCCCTCGGGAAGATCTACGAAGGGATCCTCAAGCGGTGTCGCAGGCACATGGTCAAGGGGAGCCGGCAGGGCGCCCGGTACCAGCGCTGTCTGCGCCCCTACGCCCCCTACAAGACAAAAGTGCGCAAGGACAATGTCTTCTACGCCTTCCACCACGAGAGCGACGTGGCGGAGTACGGGGCGGAGCTGGCCGTCCGGTACTACCTCGAGCAGCGGGCGGTCATGAGCGCCGTCTCCACTGGAACCCTGCGCCGCGCCCTGGGCTACAGCGCCCCTGGCGCCTTCAAGTGCGGCCCCACCGAGAACGCCCGGGCGTGGACGCTCCTGGCCCAGGAGTTTTTCGGTGGCGTGGACCGCACGGCGCCCTGTCCATGATCCCGTGTGCGACACCTGGACACCTGGGCCCCGTGGCCCGTGTCGCCTCGCCTGCGACCATGGTGCGCCACGGGAAAAGACGTCTCGGTGATGAACCACGGTTGACCCTGTTCCCCATATTCCCTACAGTGATCCGTGCCTTCGGATCCACGGCAAGGAACGATCCGGCTCCACCCATGATGCGCCGACGAAGCAAAAGGTAACGACAATGACCAGAACCACGTTGATTCTCTCTTTCGCCCTCTTCTCGCTTTGGCTCGCCGCCTGTGACGACGACACGCAGGATCCCAAGGTGGCGACTCCCGTCTTCAGCCCCGCCGCGGGGACCTACTCCTCGGGCCAGACGGTCACCATCACCACGGCCACAGAGGACGCCTCCATCTACTACACCACAGACGGCGTCGACCCCGACGACACGGCGACGGCCTACACCGCGCCCATCGTCCTCGTGGCGAACACGACGGTCAAGGCCATCGCCATCAAGGACGGCGAACGTTCCGGCATCGCCACGGCGAGCTATCAGATCTCCGCGTCCGACCTGAGCCTGGAGGTGCACTTCAAGAAGCCCGCCGACTGGGGCGAGACCGTCAACCTCTACTACTGGGACACCACCCCGCCCATCGCCTCCATCGACTACCCCGGCGTGCCCATGGTCAGCGAAGGCAACGGCTGGTACGTCTACACCATCCATGGCGTGAGCGCGGCCAACCTCAGTTTCAACGACGGCACCAATACCACGGGTGAACTGTCCCGGGACAGCCTGGGCTTCTATGCCGACGGCCAGTGGTACGACACCAACCCCGACGGCCTCCTCGTGTACTTCAAGCGCCCCTCGGGCTGGGGAACCGCCATCAACATCTACTACTGGGAGACCACGCCCCCCATCGCCTCCATCGACTGGCCCGGACTCCCCATGCAGGACCTGGGCGACGACTGGTACAGCTACCTCATCGTGGGGGTCACCGCGGCCAACGTCATCTTCAACGACGGCACCAACCAGACCGCCGACCTCACCCGTGACCGCATGGGCTGGTACAAGGACGGCCAGTGGTACGACGAGAAACCGGTCGATCCCGTCCAGTGCCCCGGCGGCTGCGGCTCCCACGCCTTCTGTGACGACGGCGTGTGTGCCTGCTATCCGGGATACGAGGGCGATCCCCTGACCGAGTGCACCTACATGGAGTCCGAGTGCACAGACAACACGGACTGCGGCACCAACGCACACTGCATCGCGCGCGGCCTCAACATCCTCGAGGGCGCCCAGTTCTGCCGATGCAATCACGGCTTCGAGGGAGACCCGCTGACCGGGTGTACGCAGATCCAGCTTTCTCCCCTCGGGGATTTCCGTGAGGAGACCATCTATTTCGTGCTGACCGCCCGCTTCAACGACGGTGATCCGAGCAACAACTACTACTGCCGCGACCGCTACGAGGACGGGGATCCCCACTGGCGCGGCGACTTCAAGGGTCTCATCGAGCGCCTCGACTACATCAGGGATCTGGGGTTCACCGCCCTCTGGATCACGCCCCCCATCGAGAACCGCAGCGGTCTCGACTACCACGGTTACCATGGCTACGACTGGAATCGGATCGACCCCCGCCTGGAGTCGGTCGGCTACACCTACCAGGATCTCATCAACGAGGCTCACGCCCGTGGCATGAAGATCATCCAGGACGTGGTGGTCAACCACTCCTCCCAGTACGGCATCCGCAACCAGGTGTGGATCGACCACCTGCCCATCAAGTA
>QKIM01000517.1 GCA_003249585.1 Deltaproteobacteria bacterium | reverse complement strand
TTTCGGTGAAGGGGGGACAAAGCGGGTATTTCAGGAAGAATACGGCATGATCCCGCCCCCTGTCAATCAATGCCCAGGTGATTTGTCACCGTGATGGGTTTCGCCACGCCCGACGACTGCGCAATCCGGCGGGCGTGGCGGTTGCCGCGAGGCGCTCAGCCCTGTCCGAGCCGGTCGGCCAGGAGGATGGCGTTGAACACCATCTCGGGGGTCACCACATAGGGGAAGTTGTGGATGGTCTCACCCTCGGCGCAGGTCGCCGCGGCCACCTCACGGATCTTCTCCTCCACGCCCTCGGTGATGCCCAGCTCCTCCAGGGTGGTGGGCAGGCCCAGGGACTGACAGAACTCGATGACCTGTTCGATCTCTTCGGGGGCGGCGTTCTCCAGGACCAGCTGGGCGATGGTCCCGAAGGCCACCTTCTCTCCGTGGTAGAGGCCGTGCGCCTCCTTGAGCACCGTGAACCCGTTGTGGATGGCGTGCGCCGCCGCAAGCCCCGTGCTCTCGAACCCGAGCCCGCTGAGGAGGGTGTTTGCCTCCACCACCTCCTCGAAAGCCTCACTGGCGATATTGGCGTCCGAGGAGAGTTTCGCCAGATACCCGCTCTTGAAGAGGGTATCCCGGCAGAGCGTCGCCAGGGCCATGGCCGCCATGGTGGGCTGCCCGCCGCACATGGCGGTCTTCCTGGCGCCATAACACACCCGGGCTTCGTAGTAGGTGGCCAGCGCGTCGCCCATACCGGAGACCAGCAGCCTGGTGGGCGCCCGCACGATGATCTCCGTGTCCACCAGGACGATGTCGGGGTTCCTGGGCAGGAGCAGATACTCGTCAAACACTCCGTCATCGGTGTACAGCACGGAGAGGGCGCTCGTGGGCGCGTCCGTGGAGGCGATGGTGGGCGCGATGACGACCGGCAGCTTCCCGAAATGGGCCACCGCCTTGGCAGTATCCAGGGTCTTTCCACCTCCCACGCCGACGATCACATCGGCGCCCTTTTCCCTGGCGATTCCCAGAATTCTGTCGACCTCGCTTCTCGAACATTCGCCGGTGAACCGCTCGAAGGTGAGCGTCACCGCCGCGTCGGTGTTCCCCTCCTCGATGAGCCCCCTGGTCATCTTCATGACAAAATCATCAGCCAGGACGAGGAGATTCCGACCGAGCGCCTTCCCGTAGCGGGAGAGCTCTCCGAGCGCGTTTTTACCTTGGATGTACTTTGAGGGGGAGATGAGGATTTTCATAATGGGACTCCTTCCATCAGGGCTGTGAACGGCAGGGTGATTCTGCACGCCCGGGGTATTGACTGCTGTTATCGGTTTCACATTGTGAAACATTTAACAGCTAAAGAAGGTATAGCGCCCCCTCATCCCCCGTCAACCATTTTGTGCATTTTTTCTCGTTTTACCTTATATCGACTATAATTTCTGTTACTTTAAGCCATAATCCAACGCAGGATTTACAGGCCGGGAATGTCTGAAAATGCCTATTTGAGGCAGCGGTGTTTTTTGGGGATCGCCTTTCGGACGATGCGGCGCGACGAGAAGGCGATGGGGGTGAGCTTCCAGACGCTCTTGAGGAGGTTGCACCAGGTGGTGTACAGCGGCGCGAGGTCCCAGCGGAGATTGTCGCCCAGCCTCGAGAAGGCGTAGAGGGCTTTGTCCGCAACATGGAGGCTGCGCACACTCCCGTGGAGAGAGCGGGCCATCACCCGGTTGCCGTTCCAGCTATTCCAGATGCCCACGACACCGTTCTCGAAGCCCACGACCAGGATCTTGGCGGGGCCGGGCAGGATGGCGGTCACGGGGCTGTTCTCCATGTTGAGCCATTTGATGTTGGTGCTGGTGCTGCCCTGTTTTTTCTTGTCAAAGATGTCGACGTCCCCGAACTGGTACCCCACGAAGAGGGCCTCCTCGTTGACGTAGACGCTGCTCGGGTTCCCGCGGAGCTTCCACGTCCTGATGTGGACGAAGGCCTTCTCCTTGATCTTGTATTCCAGGAGTTGATCCCTGCGCCACGTGTATAGCGTGCCCTTGAACTGGGTCATCCCGTTGACGTTGGACACGATCTCCCTGCCCTTTACGCTGCGGGGGCCGAAGGCGAGGAGCCCCGCATCTCTGCGCACCACACACCGTCTGCCCACCTGCAGGACCCCCTCGAGCCGCGGAACGCTCAAGCGTTTCTCCACGCCGGCGCCGAGGATCGTGAGGGTCCCGTCGGGTTTTCCGATGCAGGTGAATGCAGGGGAATAGGAGAGGTGCGCGGTCCTCAGTTCAGCCGGGTCAAGCCCCTTGAGGAGCTTCGGAGGCGCGGCGGAGGTGAGACGCTCGCTCTGGGCGCCCGGAGTCCTCCAACCGTCGGGAGTGACCACCTTGAGGGCCTCGCCGTCCAGGATCACGTCACTCATGGACCACAGGGAGCCGAGACTTGTCCCGTCCCGCACCTGCAGGGTGCCTCCCAGGGAGGTGGAGGCGATGACCCCGACGGGAGAGATGGAGGTGGCCATGATGGCCCCCTTCTGCTCGCGGGCGACCCTCCACTGGTATTTCTGGCCGGTCCGGGTCCCCACGTGGAGCACACCCTTCTCTGTCCCCACGGCGACCTTGTTGCCGCGGGCGGCGATCCAGAAGATGGCCTCCCTGACCTGGAGGAGCGTCTCGGATTTGCCCGTGGCGATGGTCCAGCGCTTCAACTGCCCGAGATAGTCGCCGCTCAGGAGCGTTCGGCTGTCGGACTCCCAGGCGAGTCCGAAGAGGATGGTGTTGTCCGAGCGCAGCACCTGGGTGACCACATGCGCCTGGGCTGACCAGATCCTGATGGTGCCGTCGGCGGACGCCGTGGCGTAGTAGCGACCGCTGGGCGCATAGACCACCTCGTTGATGACGCCCTGGTGCTGTTTGAGCCGCTTGATGAGGCCGCCCGTGGTGAGGTTCCAGAGGCGGACGATCCCGTCGCTGCCCACGCTGAGGAGCTGCTTGCCGCTGGGGGAGAAGCGGACGCTGTGGACCTCCCCCTCGTGGTCGGAGAGCCGCTTGATCTCCCGCCCCTGGGTATCCAGGATGCCTATGTAGCCGCCATCGCCGCACACGGCGATGCGGTCATCCACGGGGGAGACGTCGATATTCCAGAGTTTCCGGGAGGACACCTTGAGACGCTGCCGGATCCTGGGGCTCTGGGTGGGCCAGATGAGGAGCTCGCCGGAATCGTTGACGGAGTACACTTCGTTTCCCTTGCGGGAGAAGGCGATGCCCGACATGGGCGCGTTCTGGTAATAGAGGCGCTCCCGGCGCAGAGGGTGTCGGACATCCCACAGCCAGATGCGCGAGGCATCACCCCCCGCCGCCATCTGAAGATGCTGGGGATGGATGGCGGCGGCGCGGACGGGTCTGTCACCTTTGGCGTAGCGGAAAATCTTGTGGGACGGTCCCCTAAAGAGCACCACATGCTTGGCCGTCCCTGCGGCGGCGAGGAGGTCCTCCTGCCGGCTCGTGCTCAGGGAGCGGACCTCCTCCATGCCGGTCTCGAGCTTGCCCGCCAGGGAGAGCGTCGCGCTCGCGATCTTGTAAACGAGCCCCTTGGACCCACCCGCGAAGAGGAACCGGGAATCGGAGGAGAAGGCCAGGGCGCCGATACGGTCCATCTGCAGGGTGATCTCCTTTAGGGGTGTTCCCTTGTCCGCCTTGAGCTGCATGACAAGCCAGGGCGCGCCCACATAGAGACTTTTTCCGTCGGGTCCGAAGAGGAGGGCGTGGACAGGGCCGGCCCCGATCTTCCGCTGCCAGAGCAGCTTCTTCTTCACGAAGTCGTAGAGCTTCACCCTGCCCTCTTCCTCTATGGCCAGATGTCTCGCGTCGGGGCTGAGGGCAACGACGCCCTGCTGCTGCTTCCCGCCCCGGACGATGAGATCGCCGGGGGAGGAGGCTTCATGCCACGCCATGACGCGGCCGTCTCGGGATCTCGAGACGAGCCACTCGCCACGGGCGTCCGTGGCCAGCCCCGTGATGGGCGACGAGTGCCCGCGCAGGGCCCGTAGCTCGTTCTTGGTGAGGGGGTCGAGGATGTGGATCGTCTGCGGATAGGCGACCACGGCGAGCCATTTCCCGCCGGGGTGGAAACGCATGCCGAGGATGTGACCGCTGAGGTTCTGCCACCACAGCAGCTGCCGATACCTCAGATCGTTCCACACCATGCGGGCCAGCAGGTTGTCCCGCACCTCCAGAGAGCCACGCATTTGGGCCCTTGCGCTGAGATAATCACCCAGCACCAGCGAGGAGTAGGCGCCTGAGGCCAGCGCCTCCGACTGATGCCTCCGGCTCTCCTCGCGGCTCTGCACGGCGAGTTGACGCTGGCTCTCGAGCCCTTCGCCGCGCTTCTCCGCCTGGGCACGCAGTTTCTCCGCCGTGAGATAGTCCTGGCGCGCTTTCGCCTCTTTCTTCTTGAAGGCGAAGGCAAGCACCAGCCCCACGACGCCGATGGCGACGATGGTCCCCATGATGCCAAAGGTGATGGCCCGGCGTATGTAGTGGCCGCGGTTGACCCGGTACTGGGAGCTGCGCAGGAAGGACTGGGCACATTTGGGGGGCGAGTAGTTCAGGTTGGTGAGCGCCTGAACCGCCTCCTCGACGGCCCGCTCGTTCCACAGCTCGCTCTCCCTTTTGCCTCGCGCTTCCCACAGCTTCGCGGCCGTGGAGAGCGCCTCGACCACCTTGAGATCGTCGTTGGCGTTGGTGACCCAGGACGAGAGCGTCTCCCACTGGTTGATGAGCGCCTCATGGGCGAACTCCCAGACGGTGCCGGTGAGGTCGGGGCTGTTCTCCCCGCCCTCCACGATGAGCCCCGCCTCCACGAACCGATGGAGGATATCCAGCCAGTGCTTGTCGCGAGGGGGAATGTCCCAGCTGCCCAGAGGCTTGCGGAGGCCCTCCGGGGTGGTCATCTTGAGGCAGATCTCCCGGGCCAGCCTGCGCTCATCCGGGGTCATGGTGCTCAAAAGGGCGTCGCCCTTCTTGGCCAGCAGGCCGGTCACCCGGCCCATGCTCTCGAAGTCTTTGCGGCGCAGCACGCCGTTCTTCAGGTCACGCTCCTTCCACAGCGAGGTGAGGGCCACCTGCAGCAGGGGGAGGGCCGACTGCTCGTGGTGCACCTCCTCGATCATCTCCTCCACCATCTGCTCGTCCTCAAAGCGGCACTGCACCTTCATGAGCGGGTACTTGAGGATGCGCGCCAGCGCCTCTTTGGAGGGGGCCTCCACCAGGGAGACCGAGGAGATCATCTGATCCCCACCGGGGATCTTGGTCAACTCGATGAGGTAGTCGCTGCGCAGCGTGCAGATGACCCGCACAGGCGAGGAGGGATCGTCGGCACAGTTTCTGAGCGCCTGAAGGAACACCTCCTTGACCACCGGATCCTGCTCGAGGGTAAAGAGCTCCTCGAACTGATCCACGGTGATGACCACCTTCTTCTCCAGGGAGATGCAGATGGTGGTGAGCAGCTCCCCCAGGAGGGCCGGATAGGCCAGGAGCTTCTCGCGGATGATGGTGACGTCGGTCTCCACGAACTCCTTGATGATGATCGGGATGGAGAGCTGTTCGCTCCGGAAGGAGGTGAGGCTGATCTCTCCGGAGAATTCCTGCTTCTGCTGGGAACCGGACCCGAGGGATGAGTTGCGCTCCATCTCCACGAGCTCCTCGAGCTCCGCGGGGTCGAGCACCTCCGTGATGGGCTTTTCGCCCAGGTTCTCGATGATCCGGTGGATGCTCGGCTTCTCTCCCAGATCCCGGGGGATGGGCGGAGGGCTCTTGGCGGCGTTGTCCCTGCTGGTCTTCTGGCGCAGCTCCATGTGGAGCTGCGCGAGCATCTGCTTGAGCTCCTCGGCGAGGATGGTGAAGGGGTGCCGGGAGGGACGCAGGGCGATATGGCGCCAGTCCGCCGCTTCCTTGAGGCGGGGGATGACGCCGGCGTGCATGATGGAGCTCTTTCCCACGCCGGAGGGGCCGACCAGGGTAATGAAGGCCTGGTGTTCGAGCGCTGACACCAGGGCGCCGATCTCCTGTTCCCTGCCGAAGAAGAGGGACGCGGTCTTCTCCCCGTAGGGCAGGAGCCCGGGGAAGGGCGACTGGGTGTCGCTCTCGGTCCAGACGGCCAGCTCCCTCGTCAGGCGGTTCTTGACCTGCTCGGCCGTGGGGCGTTTCGCCGGGTCTTTCTCGAGGCACCCGTTGATGAGATCCTGGAAGCTCCTGCTGTAGCCAGCCTCCTCCAGCTTCGGGACCGGCCTGGGGGCCGTGGCCGAGAGCATAATCTCCTTGAAATCTCCACGGTAGGGAGGTTCCCCTTTCACCATCTCGTACATGATGACCCCGAGAGCCCAGATATCGGTCTCGGCGGTCCAGTCCTGCCCGCTCCACTGCTCGGGGGCCATGTAAGAGGGGGT
>QKIM01000141.1 GCA_003249585.1 Deltaproteobacteria bacterium | reverse complement strand
AGGCTCATGAGATGGGCGACACGGGCGATGAGGGTTCGGGTCTTGCCCGTCCCGGCCCCTGCCACGATGAGCAGGGGGCCGAAGGGGGCCTTGACGGCGGCGAGTTGGTCCGGATCGAGCCCTTCGTAGAGTCCGGTTGATCCTCCAGTTGAACCCTTGTCGACGACGAGGCGGTATTTCATGGATGAGAAGTTACAGGCCGGCTTCGGAGATGAGGACGTCGTCGATGAACCAGCCGGCGTTCACGATTGAGCTGTCACTTTCAAAGGCAAACCGCAGATAGAGCACTTCGCCGACGAAGGAGGAGAGATCGACGCTGAACAAGGTCCACGTGGAATATGTCGTTCCCGTCCACTGGGTGGAGCTGCTGGAGTTGAAGGAGGGCGAGACCGCCGAGTCGGGCATGTCCGACCAGCTCAGTCCGCCGTTGGTTGAATACTGGACCGTTCCTCCGTCACAGCAGGATTCTGCATCCATCCATCCCTGGAAGGTCAGGACAGGGGAGGTCGCGCTGGAGAGATCGATCGGGGGCAGCCGAACGTTATCCGCGGCATAGGTCATCCCGTTGGGGTGGTCGCCCGTCAGCACCGTTCCGATGCAGTACGGGGTCGAGGGGACGGATGAGGGGCCCGCCGTGGGCGAGCCAAGCGCCCAGTTGCTGCCGTTAATGGTCCAGTCCAGGGGAGTGATGCCGTCGTCGAAGTCGGCCATGAGGTAATACATGAACCCAGAGCAGCCCGACACATCCCAGGTGCAGTTGCCAGTACAGGCCAGGGTCCCCTCGGCATAGCCGAAGGACTGGCAGGTTTTGTTCTTGAGGTCGGTCCCGTCACACTGCTCGGAGCACTCGGCGTCGTTGTCGCCACAGACGGGGCCGGTCCCCGTGCACTGGCTCACGTCGAACTCACAATAGTCATGGCAGGAGAGGGTCCCGCCGTCATAGCAGAGGCTCTCGCAGGTCTTGCCGTTCAGGGCGTTCCCGTCGCACTGCTCAGTGCTCTGGATGGTCCCGTCGCCGCAATTGGGGCAGCAGTCGGCGAGGCTCAGTCGGCAGGTCTCGCCTTTTTCCCATTCGCACGTCCCGTCGCCGATGATGAACTCCCGCTTGCAGGAACTGTCGCAGCCGTCTCCGTTGACCTGGTTGCCGTCGTCACACTCCTCACCGAGTTCCCAGATGCCGTTGCCGCAGGTGACCATGCCATCCTCGTCGAAGCAACCGGCCGAACAGCCGTCGAAATGTTCGTTGTTACCATCGTCGCACTCTTCGCCAGAGTCGAGGATTCCGTCGCCACAGTCGGGGCAGCAGTCAGCGGGGCAGACCTCGCACGCCTCCCCCATCTCCACGTCGCAGACCCCGTCGCCGCAGTCGAATTCCAGCTTGCATTTGGAAGAGCAGCCGTCGCCGCCCCTGGTGTTGCCGTCATCGCACTCCTCGAGGAGGAAATTGAAGATGCCGTCACCACAGCCGCTCTCGACGTGACAGGTGGAGGAGCAGCCGTCGCCGTCGGTGGTGTTGCCGTCGTCGCAATCCTCTGGAAATTCGAGGAGGCCGTTTCCACAGGTCTGGGTTCCCGAGATCAGCGTGCATGTGGAGCTGCAGGCGTCGTTGTCAGACAGGTTGTTGTCGTCGCACTCTTCGGCGACGAGCCGACCGTTCTCATCGACAGTGACGTCGATGAAGCCGTTGCCGCAACCAACCTCGATGCGACACTCGCGCGTGCAGCCGTCGCCGTTGCCGACATTGCCGTCGTCGCACTCCTCGGTCCCTTCGACCACCCCGTTGCCACAGAACTGGGTCAGTTGGCAGGCCTGGTTGCAGACATCAGCGTAGACATCCATTGCGGGATCGCAGGTTTCGCCGGGATCAAGGACGCCGTTTCCGCACAGGGATTTGTTGTCGTCGTCACAGGATGAAACCAGGGGGAGGGCGAAGATTGTTAGAACCAGGAAGAATCTACGGTACATAGAACACCTCATAATTTGACGCCGGGGCCCCGTCGGGTCTTGGTTTCTGTCTCCGGCTGCGGCGTCCAGTATAGTGGTATCGGGATTCAATATCAATGTCTTTGCGGCGGGACCAGCGCACGATTCAGGATATGGGGGACATGGAAATGAGGCGGTCCATGCGTAAGCTCCTAATTTCTTTTGAATGTCTATGATCCCGAATCTCCAGATAGCTGTGTCCCCGGTGAGTGAATGCCGCCACGAGGGTCGCAGGGATTCGGATCGGAGTGCTGTCTTTGCGGTAGACGATCTCCATTTCGGCCTGGGTTGAGACGGCGAGGCGGAGCAGAGGCCAACGGGAGGGCGACTGGGTCAGGGGGGAGGCCGAGTCACCAAGGCGGCTCAAGGCGCCATAGGTAACGAGGTGCTGGAAATTGGCGTCGTGCAAGGCGCCAAGTGCGTGGATGCATCTGGAAAGAAGGTGCCAGGTGGTCGTGGCATCAGCGAGCGCCCGATGATAATGCTGCGCTTCGAAGCCGAGGGTTTTGGACAGGTGGGCGAGGGAATAGGAGTCCATTCCGGAGATAAGGGATTTGGCCAGCGGGATGGTGTCCAGAATGGGGAGAGGAGGAAGATGGAGTCCGTAACGTGCGCCCGCGGTAGAGAGGATCCCCTCGTCGTACGGCGCATTGTGGGCGACGAGGATTGTGTCTTGAACCAGCGGCAGAAACTCCCGGAGCACTTCCCGGGCGGTGGGTTTTCCGGCGACCTCCCCGTCGCTGATGCCATGGACTCTGCCTGCCTCGGGAGGAATGGGCGTCTCGGGGTTGACGAGCCATGACCGTCGAAGGAGCTGTTCGCCTCCCCGGATCTGCAGGAGGCCCAGTTCGACCATCCGTGCTCCCCGCCAGATGCCGCAGGTCTCGGTATCGACAATGGAAAATGTGATGGCCTCCAGGGGGGTGTCGCCCGTTGGGAGCGATATGGGAGTCTCCCATGGCTGGCTGTACGTATGCATTGTGGAACTCCTTGATTTCGGGAGAGTGTACCATTTTTCATTCAATTTGCGTTGTGTTTTTTTCCCCGATCCCCTAGCATTTTGGACGGGCGGATCTCATATCCCCCTGCACCATGGAGGTGAACGATGAAGTACGAATATCAAGTGTGTCAGGTCCAGGGCAGCAAAGTGACCTTTGTCAACGGCGTCTTTCAAAGCGATGTGCACATCACGGGGGTGGTCGATCCCGCGACCATGGACAGCGCCATGGACTCGTGTCCTTCCGTTTGGAAGTATCTGAACAAAATGGGGCGGGAAGGTTGGGAGCTGGTAACCTCCGGGACCATGAGTGTCTCCGACGAGGGCAGCATCCAGATGCTGTACTTGCGGCGGGCCGTCTGACTCAGGGGGTGGTCTGTTTCAGCAGACGACACCCTTTCTTGAAACCTGCGGAGCAGGCCTTTTCCAGGAGGTCACGCGAGGCCCGGGCGTCGACGGCTACACCGATGCCCCTGGCCAGCAGCAGCGCCGCCGTGTAGCACGATGCGCCGTACTTCAGTTCACAGCCACGCCGGAAAAATTTGAGGGCAGAGGGATAATCGATATCCTGCCCGATACCGCCGATGATGAGGGTGGCCATGTGGTGGCAGGAGGCCGCGTGGTTCTTGTCGCAGGCACTTTTGACCAGTGCCCGCCCCCTGGCGAAATCCTGCGGGACGGAAACCCCTTTGATATATAGAAATCCCAGGGAGTCGCAGGCGGCGAGGAGTCCGCCCCTGCAGGCACGGCCCAGGGCGCGAACGGCCAGAGCACCGTTCCTGGCGATGCCTGTCCCGAAGGCATAGCGTTCTCCAAGCGACGCGCAGGCCGGAAGAACGCCGGCATCGCATCGTCGCTCAAGGTCAGAGATGGATGCATCCCCTGGGGGGGGAGCCACCGGACCGTGGCCCCTGGTCGTCCCCTTCATTGGGGCCCCGGTGGGGGCCGACGGGCTGGTGTCACCCGGTGACGGACCGGAGCAGCCGGCCCAGACGGCAGCGAGCAGGATAAGAAGGCACAGGCGACGCATGGTGGTGATCCTTTCCTCTCATATACTACAGGATTCCCCGATGATGTACAGTCCGTTACTCCCCGCGCGGTTTCGGAGGAAAGGGCTTGTAGAGGATCACGACATGGCCGATGAGGCCGATGAGCAGCGATCGGGATTTGGTCGCGAGCTCCTGGGCCATGGCCTGTTTGTCTTCAGGGGCACGCATCTTGACCTTGAGCAGTTCGTGGCTGTCGAAGGCCTCATGGAGCGCCTCGATGACCGCCTCCGAGATCCCCTTGTCCCCCACCATGACGACGGGCTCCAGGTGGTGGGCCGCTGCCTTGAGCTCCTTCACCTGGGCATTGGTCAATTCGGGGAGGGGGGCCTCGACACCCTGGCGGTGACGTCGCTTCCTGGCCGGCGGATTTTTTTTCTCCCGTTCGTAGTCGACGGGGGATTTGGAGACCTTTCTCAGAGGATGACGTCGGGGTGGGGTCTTCTTTTTCGTTTCATTTGCCATGTGAGGGCTTCTCCTGCAGATATCGGACGCCGTTTCTGAAGATCGCGAGGCCGGCTCCCTCTTCGGGGAGGTCACGGCGCGTCCAGTGGGGGTGGTTGGTACGGTGGCTGAATGCTTCCGGATGGGGCATCAGCCCAAAGATACGGCCTGTGGCGTCGGTCATGGCCGCGGCGCCTCCCGGGGAACCGTTGGGGTTCTCAGGGTAGTGTTCTGTCGGGTTGCCATGGGCGTCTACGTAGACCAGGGGAATGAGCCCCCCGTCTTCGCAGCGGGTCTGCACTTCCCGGGACGCGAAGACCAGTCGGCCTTCGCCGTGTCGCACCGGGAGGTCGATGTGATCAATGCCCTGGGTGAAGACACAGGGAGAATCGGGATTGATTCCGAGGGTCACCCAGCGGTCCTCGAAGCGGGAACTGAGGTTGCGGGTCAGGGTGGCCCGCTGCTCGAGATCGGGACCGGGGAGGAGTCCAAGCTTGACCAGAAGCTGGAATCCGTTGCAGATGCCGATGACGAGTCCACCAGCGTCCAGAAGCGAACGCAGCTGGGTCATGAGCGGCGGGGCGCCTGCAGGATGCCCGTGGGCGAAGCGGTGGGCGCCAGCTCGAGCGCTTCCCAGGTGATCCCCATCGAGAAACCCCCCCGGGAGACACAGCAGGTTGAACCGGTCGAGCCTGAGGGACCCCTCCATGAGCTCCCAGATCGTCCCGATGGTCACGCTGTCCGCGCCCACGGCCCGAAAAGCGTGGGCCGATTCGATCTCGCAGTTGGTGCCGTTTCCGGTCAGTACCAGTACCTCTGCGCTCATGGTGTCACCTCCGTGCCAAAGGCGAGGGGGGTCTTCCACGCCCGGACCATCTCCTCCACCGGGAGGTGCAGCAGGGGGAGACCACCGAGTCCCGTGAGGATCAGGTCCTTCGTGGCCGTGACTTGACCGATGCGGGCGAAGGCAGTCCCCGCAAGGGCTGCCTCGAAGGCCTCAACGTCAGAGGGCTGCACGGTGACCACGAATCGGCCGGTGCTCTCGGAGAAGAGCACCTCATCGTCCCGCATGATCCCGTCGCTTCTCGGGACATCACGCAGGTCGGCGACGATGCCCAGCCGGCCGGCCATGGCGACCTCGGCCAGCGCGACTCCGAGGCCTCCGTCGCTCAGATCGTGACAGGACGCGACCAGCTGCTGCTGCATCGCAGCGTAGAGCGCCTGGTACAGAGTCTGGTTGCGCTGGCCGTCGACCCGGGGGACCGACGTGTCAACGAGCCCTAGGGCGGTAAAATATTCGCTCGCCCCCAGCTCCCTGTCGGTTCGGCCGAGGACGTAGACAGCATCGCCAGGGTGCTTGGCGTCCATGGAGACGGAGAGACGCGCGTCGGGGATCTGCCCGACCAGGGAGACCAGCAGGGTTGGCGGGATGGAGATGACCCGATTGCCCACCCGGGCGTCGTTTTTCATGGAGTCCTTGCCGCTGATGAGGGGGATGCCATAGGTGATGCAGAGTTCGGCCAGCGCTCTGTTGGCCCGGACAAGCGCAGCCAGCTTCTGCCTGTTGTCCTCTGCAGGAGGCAGGGGATCGGGCCAGCAGAAGTTGTCCAGGGCAGAGAAGGTCCCGGGGTCGCCGCCGGAGGCCAGTGCGTTGCGTACGGCTTCGTCGAGGGCAGCGGCGGCCATGGCACCGGCGTCGATATCCGAGTAGCGTGGACAGATGCCGTGGCTCACGACGATCCCCTCCATGGACTCCAGGAAGGGGCGCATCACCGCGCTGTCGCTGGGGCCGTCGCAGGCGGCGCCCATGAGCGGCTTGATGACGGATCCACCCTTCACTTCATGGTCGTACTGACGGACCCAGTACTCCTTGGAGGCGATGTTGAGCCTCGAGAGGAGGAAAAGGAGGGTAGCCCCGAGATCCCGGGCGGCTGCATCTCCCCGCTGCGCGGCAGGGGGCGTCCA
>QKIM01000209.1 GCA_003249585.1 Deltaproteobacteria bacterium | reverse complement strand
GTACTGGGAAGAAAAGATTGCATAAACAACTAGATAGGAAATCTGAGAGAGCGGGGAGGGCACGTGTTTCGTCCGTTTGCGGACGGGCATGTCCGCATGGGGTTGCCATTCGCCTCGAACAGGCTTCGTTCCCTTCCGGCAATTGGACAACGGGAGGGGCCTGGGCAGACAATCGGGCATATTGCGTGTATACTCTGGACGATGAACCCAACGAACCGGAGAGATGCCATGCGCTTTTTGCTGCTTTCCCTTTTCCTCGCGCTTTTTATCGGTGCCTGTGACGATGACGGCAAGGCCATCAACAACGCCGCCGCTATAAACAACTACAGCGAGCCTGTGTGTCCCGCATCCGGGGAGGTCCGTGAGGTCGCCGAGCCTGAGCTGGTCATGACCCTGCCCGCCTCCTGGGACGAGAACTGGTTCGCTTCGCCGGCGGTGGCGGATCTCGATGGCGACGGCACCAAGGAGATCATCGCCGCCCGGCACTCCGTGCTCTATGTCTGGAACGTCGACGGAGGCCTCAGATGGCGCGCCGCATGGTCCTACAATGCCTCCGATGATCAGGACCACGGCGGCAGTCGTATGTGGGCGTCACCCGTCATCGGCGACTTCGACGGCGACGGGAACCTGGAGATCGCCGTGGGGAGCGACGCCGACTCCTCTTCCGGGGTTAACGTGGCTGTCTACGATCACGAAGGGGAACTCCTCCCGGGCTGGCCCCAGCATTTCGGGGGCGCCCAAGAGGTGCGCTCCATTACGGCGGCGGATCTCGACCAGGACGGCACCTTCGAGATCGTGGTGAACAAGACCTCCGAGGGGCCCGCCACAGCCGTCTACAACCTGGACGGGACCATGCGGGAGGGCTGGCCCCAGGTGAACCACGCCACCTGTGATCCTCCCGAGCCCGCCGAGGCGTGCTGGGACTACGGCGGCTACAACCAGAACATCGGCATAGCCGACTTCGACGGTGACGGATATCCCGACGTCATCTCCACCTACGACGCCATCGGATTCGGTATTTTTCACGGCGACGGGAGTCCCTTCCCGACCCACGAGAGCTTCTCCGACCGCGTGGTGACCGCGGTGGAAGCCTACCACGACCCGGCCCTCTCCCTGCAGGGGTGGGGCTCCGGCGACCGCAGCGAGTTCACCTACTCCCCGCCGGCCATGGGAGACATCGACCGCGACGGGGAGCTGGAGATCGTCCTCGTGGGGGACCACGAGCACTCCTCCTCCACCACGAACCAGGGCGTCACTTTCTGGGTGCTCAACCACGACATGACCCGCCCCGCGGGCTGGGAGTGGCCCAAGGACACCGGAGATCCACAGACCTGTGACGACATGGGGCAGAACATCGTCTCCACCCGTCCCTCACCGGCGCTGGGGGACCTCGTAGCCTACGGCGGACTGGAGATCGTGGCGCCGGGCTATGACGGGCGCATGCACGCTTTTACCTCCGACGGCACCAAGCTCTGGTCCTACGGCTTCGGCCACGGAGGTTCCAGTTACACGGGGGCCTCGGAGCCCCTCATCGCCGACCTCAACGGCGACGGCGTCCCCGAGGTGCTGTTCACCACCTTCTCCTCGGGAGAGCCCCGGGAGCCCGACATCCCCGCCCACATCATCATCCTGAACAACCGCGGAGAGCTGCTCCACAAGGTGCCCCTCTTTGGGCGGGGCTCCATGGCCGCGCCCACCCTCGACGACCTCGACGGCGACGGCGTCCTGGAGCTCATCATCTCCCTCAAGGACACCCTGGGCAGCGGTGAGGGAGGGGTCCAGATCTGGACCATCCCCTCGGCTCACTCCAACTGCCTGATCTGGCCCACGGGGCGTGGACACTACCTGCGCGACGGCCGCCTCCGCGAGTAACCATTTCCTTTCAGGTACGGTGCTCTCGTTCTCGCGCGCGGTCGGGCTGTTGTTCATGGGTTTTGATCTTGCATCGACGCCTGCTATAATGCTCCCATGGACCTCAGGATACACCCCCATATCGCCAGTCTGGGAAGGGGCGCAGCCCTTTTCCTCGGTGGATTCACCCTCCTCAACCTCTTGGGCGATCTGCTCCACACGGGGTTCAACATGAACCACTGGTGGATCGACTTCTATCCCCTCTCGGGAGTGATCCCCAATCTCCTGCTGCTGGGTTCTTCCCTGATCTTCCTGGCCTTCGCCCTGAAGCCGGGTCTGCCACGGGCTCTGCGCTACGTGGCCATGGCGGCCACCGGCTTTCTGCTGCTCATCGCGCTGGAGAACGTCATCACCTACTATGTTCTCCTGGAGCGAGGACACATATCCACCCTCTTTCCGCTGCCCTTCTCGCTGCTCGTCTCTTTGCTGCTGGGGCTTGTGCTGGCGAGCCTCGGGTACTCCCTCTCCCACGAGCTGCCCCGTCACCCTGTCCTCCCTGTCCTCGCCGTCCTGGGCGTCTGCTGGGTCCTCTTCCCTCTGGGCCAGATCTACTGCCTGGGCAAGACGGACTACCGGCGCAAGGGTGATGTGGCTGTGATCTTCGGGGCGCGGGTATACTCCAATGGGGCCGCCAGCGACGCCCTCAAGGACCGGGTCGCCACGGGGATAGCGCTCTACAGGGAGGGTCGGGTCCGCTATCTGATCATGTCCGGTGGCCCCGGTGACGGTTCTGTTCACGAGACAGAGGCCATGAAACGCATGGCCCTGAAGCAGGGTGTGCCCGAATCGGCCATCCTGACGGATCCTCAGGGACTCAGTACCGAGAAGACCGTACACAACACCCTGGCCATCATCAGGGAGAAGCAGTTCAACACGGTGCTCGTGGTGAGCCACTTCTACCACCTCCCGCGGATCCGCATGGAGTACCGCAGAAACGGCCGCTTCGTCTACTCGGTCCCCGCCGTGGAGTCCTACACCCTCACCCAGATGCCCTTCTTTGTGGCCCGAGAGATGGCGGCCCTGCTCTACTACTATCTGATCCCGCTGAAACCCTGATCCGGCGTATGACTCCGCCAGCAAACGTGGTGTTGCGCGCCGTCCACGGCCTGGCCCTACTTTTGGGGAGTGTGGGTGATGCCGGCGGCGGCGAGCTGGTTCTTCACCAGGCAGGCGCCGGGCCAGTCCTGTGAGCAGCCGATGTAGGCGGCCGTGGCGACGTTTTTGGCCAGCTGTTTGCTGTTTCGCCGCCGTTTGCCGCGGCTTTTGAGCACTTTGGGCGCAACGGCCGTGGCCCACTCGGCGCAGGCCCCCGCGTGGCCTTGTTTGCAGCCACTGGCAAAATAGGAGATACCCTGACGGCGGTCACCGAGGATGGTGAAGCGCACCTTGCCCAGGATTTTTTTGGCTGTGCGTTTGGCCAGGGCCATGCGCCCGGCGGCCCAGCATGCGGCACCGGAGCCGGCGCTGCAGCGCTCGCGGGCCAGGTCCCAGGCCTTCTTCGGATCGGCCTCCACTCCCCAGCCCCGGTAGAGCACGTGGGCCAGGTAGCCGCACATCCCCCGCGCGTGCAGGGAGCACAGCGGCCGCAGCCGATCATAGCCGCGCTCCTTCTCCTCGAGATCCCGCAGGTCCTCCCGGACATACAGCTCCGTGACGATGACGCAGGCGTCGATGAGGCCGCCGGTGCAGGCGTATTCGAGATACTTCGCGGCCTTGGCGGAGTTCTTCTCGCCGAGGACGCCTTTCACCAGAGCCTCTCCCGCGAAGGCGCAGGCAGACATGTCGCCCAGGTGGCAGCCCCGGTCGAAGAAGGTGAAGGCCTTGTCAGGAGCGTTCATTTTCTGGGCCAGCCCACCGGCCACGAGACAGCTGCGGCCGTGCCCCAGGGTGCACCCCTTCTGGGCCAGGGGGGCCAGGGTGGTCAGGGCCGGACGCCCCTTCTTCTCGAACCAGGAGGCCACCACGGCCATGTGGCAGGCCTCGGCATAGCCCTTTTCGCACAGGGGGGTGGCGTGAGTGGTGGCGGCGAAGACATCCTTTTTGGTTCCGACGCCCCGCATCTCGAACCGGGCCACCTGCAGACAGGCGAAGGTGTTTCCCTTTTTGCACAGCCCGTTAACCAGGTCGTAAAGGGCCTTGCCCTCCTTCGGGGAGGCGGGCGCGATGGGGCGGGCGGGTTTGTCGGAGACGCGGCAGGCGAGGCTGGCGCAGGCGAGATCGCTGCCCGCGTGGCAGGCGCGCCTCAAAAGCCCCGTGACTTTGTGGTTCCGCAGGCCTCCCTTGGGATCGATGGCGTAATGGCGCGCCAGGGCGTAGCACGCCTCGTGATCCTGGGAGTCGCACCCCATGCGCAGGTGGGCGATGCCCGTGCGTACGTCGGGGGCGCGCCCCACTCCCGCGAGGGCCATTTCACCGGCGCGCGCACAGGCGAAACGGCCCTTGGAGAGGGTGCAGGCCCTGGCCGAGTGAACATAGGCATCGGCGGGTTCCAGCTCAGGGAAGGCGCGGTCCAGCTCGAAGGACGCGAGGAGGTTGCAGTAGGAGGCCTTGCGTTCCTCGCACCCCTTCTTCAGGGCTGCGAGGATGGGGGCGGCCTGGGCGGTGGCCGCCTTGGGCAGGGGCGCGTAGTCTCCCAGGGTCTCGCAGGCGATCTCGTGGCCCTGGCGGCACAGGGCGTAGAGGCGTCCGTGCCACTCGCCCACGCGGGCGTCGGCTCGCTTCGGGGGCGCCCAGGCGGCGACGGGGGCGCCGACGGTGTTCACGCGGGCATCTGGAGCCGCGGGTTTGAGCGCCGCCTCCATGGTGTCCCGACGCTTGCAGGCCAGGTCGTCTCCCAATTTTCTGGCGCGCGTGCAGCCGGGGAGGGAGCGGTATTTGACACAGAGAAGCCGGCAGGCTTCCGTGTTATCCTTGCCGCAGAAGCGTTTGAGCTCCGGTGCGCTGCGTGAGGAGAGGGGCGGGGTCTTGTCCCTGCATCCCAGGGAAAAGAGCACAAAGCCTGCCAGGATTGGGAGAGAGAGTCTCATGGTGCCCTCCGGGGACTATTTGAGATAGGAGGCGAGCCAGGTGTGGACCACGGACCACCACTTGATGCGGTTTCTGGGTTTGAAGACGAAGTGGTCCTCATCGGGGAAATAGAGGAACTTGGAGGGGACGCCCAGGCGCTGGAGGCTGGTGAACAGCTGCATGGACTGGTCCACAGTGACGCGGAAGTCCAGGGCCCCGTGGACCACGAGGGTAGGGGTCTTCCAGTTCTTGATGTAATAATGGGGGGAGTACTTGCGGTACATGGCCGGGTTGTCCCAGGGGGTGCCCAGGTTCTCCCATTCGGGGAACCACAGCTCCTCGGTGGAGCCGTACATGGAGACCACGTTGAAGACGCCGGAGTGGGAGATGAGGCAGCGGAACTTGTTGTTCCGGGTGCCGATCCAGTCGATGAGATAGCCGCCGTAGGAGGCGCCGGCGGCGCCGATGCGGCTCGGGTTCACGTAGGGGAGCTTCGCCACGGCCGCGAAGACGTTCATGACGTCGATGTAGGGGGAGCCGCCCCAGTTGCCGCGGATGGCGTCCTGGAACTTCATGCCGTAGCCCGTGGAGCCGTGGAAGTTGGGCATGACCACCACGTAGCCGGGGGCCGCGAAGAGCTGGGAGTTCCAGCGCGGATGGAAGTCGTAGCCGAAGGCGCCCTGGGGACCGCCGTGGATGAGGAAGACCACGGGATACTTCTTCTTGGGATCGAAGTGCGGGGGCTTGAGGATGAGGGCGTGGACCTTGTCGCCCTTGTCGCCGGTGACCCACAGATCCTCGGCCTTGCCCATGGCGATGTCGGAGAGGAGGAGGCTGTTCTTCTCGGAGAGGGGAACCAGCTTGCCGGCGCGCAGGCCGCGGACCCGCTTGCCGCCGTGGAAGAAGAGCTCCTGGGGTTTGTCGATGGTCTGATCGAGGATCACCATGCGGCCCCGGGAGAGGACCACGAAGTCCGTGATGAAACTGGTGGTGAACTCACGCTGGATGGCGCCCGTGAAGGTGACGCTCCACATGTTGATGCGGCCCTGATCCTGGGCCGTGAAGTAGATGCGCTTTTGGTCGGGGGCGAAGGCGTACATGTAGGGGCTGCGGTCCAGCCTGGCGGTGAGGTTGCGGATCTTCTTGGTGCGGCGGTCATAAAGGACGATGTCGGACTTGTCGGCCTCGTAGCCGGCCCGGGCCATGGACTGCCAGGCCAGGTAGCGGCCATCGGGGGAGTAGCGGGGGGAGAAGTCGTTGCCCTTGCCCATGCTGAGCTGGTGGTGGGTCTTCGTCTTCATGCTGTAGATCCACACGTCGTTGTTGGTGGAGCGGGCGACCATGGCCTCGGTGTTCTTCACGTAGGCGATCTCCTTGCCGTCTGGGGAGAAGGCGTAGTCGCGGTGGCCGCCCAGGGCCACGGGCGGAGTGTCCTGCGGGCCGGGGGTGACCACGGTCACGGCGCGGCTCTTCACCTCGATGTGGAAGAGCTTGTTGACCAGACCATCACGCCACTCGTTCCAATGC
>QKIM01000014.1 GCA_003249585.1 Deltaproteobacteria bacterium | reverse complement strand
CATCTGCCCCAACGGCAAATTCCACATAGTTGCCGTGGGCATCGAGCATATTATAGAAACTGTATTCCATCACGGTGCCGGGTTCCTCATAAACGTACAGATCCAGGCAGATATCGTCCCATGTTCCGGGAGCATCAAAGAGGCTGAAGGCACCATGATATGTGTATTCATCAAAAATTATATTTTGATTCGGCCCTGAATATTCGGCAATAAGCGACGAAACGTTCACTGCGAAGTTTCTCACCGCAATATTACATCCATCGCTAATGATAACAGAAAAGTAGAAAACTCCTTCCGTATCCCCATGGAATACATATTCTCCGCTCCCATTATTTACGATATCGAAAAATCCACCGGAAAGCGTGTAGGAAAGCGTGTCTCCATCAGCATCCGAGGCATTTACCATCACAGAGAAATCACTTGAAATAGGGACAGTTACTGGTGTTCCGGAATAGTCCTCTCCATTAATCTGTAATGAATCAAGCGCCGGGGGAGTATTCCCCGCGCATGTGGCGTTTTCCCCATCGACGCCATTGCACAGCTTCTCTGATACATCCACTTCGTCTTGTTCAAGTGTTCCGCTGTCATCATCATCCACACCAACGGTCACCAGATGACCGCCATTGGGACAATCCGCATCACCCGGTTCGATGACCTCCGTGATGACAATGGAATCATGTCCGTCTGATCCGTTCTCCCCGTCAACTCCGTCATCTCCGTCAATTCCATCTTCTCCATCAATTCCGTCAACACCGTTGCAGAGATATTCAGTGGCTGTAATTTCCTCTTCAGTAAGCTCCATATCTCCGTTCAGGTCGATACCGAAGTCGATTCGTGTTCCACCTTCTGAACAGTTCTCTCCGGGATCTTCATCACTCGTCAATGAAAGAACCGATCTCCCCTCTTCTCCGTCTTTCCCGCAACCTGAGAAAAGAGTTGCAGTTAGGCCGATTATGAGAAATGCCAATAAACTCGTCATGATAAACGCCTCCGATGATGAGAAAATACTGCTGCTTCTTGCAGAAGTATTGCTTGATTATTGAATCTACCAACGTGTGAGCATGTTCATCACGCTGAAGGGAAGGAATTCCAAACCATTGTTTCCGAGTTCCACTCTTTGCGGACAACTCCTGTTCGATGCCATTGTGCGCTTTGGCCTCCATTTATTCTCCGTTCGTAGGTATTTTACATGATTCCTGGGTAACGGCAAAGCATTTATGGTTGCTCAGAGATTTCGGGCAGTTCTTGCAGCTGGCGCTCGTCAATATCAGGATGCCTATACGAAATCAAGAAGGGGGAGAAACTGATTGCAGTAGTTCTCGGGAGTGATGATGTGACCCTTGATGCCAAGCTCCTCCTCGGCCTGGGACAGGGCCTCTTCCTCGAGCGCGAGGGTGCCGGTAGAGCTGGTATCCCAGCACACCTGGAGGAGCGCTCTTTGGCCCATGGGATCTTGCGCGAAGAAGTCCACTTCCCTTCCCTTGCGGGTGCGGTAGTACCATACGTCGAAGCCGCGCCGGCGAAGGTCCAGATACACGAGGTTCTCGAACAGGTGCCCCTGGTTGCCGGAGCGTTCAAAAGAGCAGGCCGAGGCCAGGCCGGGGTCTGTGAGATAGATCTTGTCGGGGTTGACCTGGGTTTTGCGCAGAGAATCGCTGAAGAGCGGCACCCTGGATCTCGTCGAAGACAAGGTGGCACTCTGCGCGGTGGTTGGCGGGTGTCGTCCTGTAGAACAGACCGACCAGGTGAGAGAGCTCCGTCGCATCCATGGGCAGGAGACGATCATCCTCAAGATTGAGAGAGAGTATCCGATCCCGGGGAACTCCACGTGCGATCAGGGTGCCGATGGTCTGATCCAGAACGATCCTCTTGCCGACCCTTCTCATTCCGATGGGGACATTGATTTTGCCGGTGCAAACCGGGTCACTTGCCCATGCAGAGGGCATCGACGCCCAGCGTGTACGCCTGAGCGTGCGTGAAGATCGGCACCTCGCCAACAATCAGAAATCCACAGAAAGAACCGGCTTCGCTCATTACACCGCGATTCCTCCCGAAGTTGGGCTGGGCCGGATCCCCCACAAACGCCTGATCACCATACTCGTCGGCCGCCTCCAGAGTTCCCGGGGTGGTTTGTGCGAGCACCTGGGTCCATTGATCCGTCGTCGGATCGAAAAACCAGGTGTCATTGTAATAGTCATTCAATGCTTCATTGTAGGAGTCATTGACGATGGCACCGCCAAACAGATAGATGCCGCCGTCGCGCGGGTAGGCGAAACCGTTCGTCCATGCGCAGGACAGTGCTTGCCGCGCGCCGATTCCCTCAGGCATGGAGCCGAGTGTGACACTCCCATCCACCGGATCGATGACATAGTAAGCGTCAGTCGGGGTCGACGTCTCGCCCCCATCGCTGGTGATGCGCCCACCAAAGCTATACAGGAGGCCGTTGTCGGTGTCGACCGTGAGGCAGTTGTCGTAGGTCTGGGGTACCTCCAGCGCGGTGGCCGTCCACACGCCCGTGTCCAGGTCCAGGGTGTACAGGGTGTTCGAGAACCCGGCCGGAGCGAGGTGGCCGAAAACGTACAGTTTCCGCATGACCATGTCAAACCTGTGGGTGTAGGAGATGGAGCTGTCCGCAGGGCGATCCCCCGAGGTCGCCACCAGGGTGGTCGCATAGGTGGAGGCGTGGATGCGCAACACGTATTCCGCGCGGGGTCCGGTCACCAGCCAGTGCCCCTGGCCGTCGATGACCTCGTAGCCGAGGAATTGGCACCAATCCTCGCCACCGCAGAAGTTCATGTCCGCGGGGGGGAGGTCACCGGTCAGGAGCTGCTTCGTGTGCTCGCCGCTATCAAGGTCCACATGCCAGAGGTAGGCGATGGCGGGATCGTCGAGATCACGGCCGTATGAGGTAATCATCGTGCTCCCGCCTGCGATGGCATAGGCGACGCCATCGACGGGCAGGTTCAGCGATGTGCCGCTGACGATCGGGTCCGCGATCGTGACCTCATGTCTGTTCCATCGTACAAATTGGGAAGTGACGCAGGTCGCGACGCCCTCTACGTCTTCACACTCCGCGAATAGGGGGCATTCGGGGTCACACTGGACCTGACAGATGTGTTGGTCCAGGTTACAGGTCTCGGCCAGGGAGGTGCAGTCGGCGGTCTCGCCGCACAAGCCCTCCTGGACCCTGCAGGTGCCACCCTCGCAGGTCTCCCAGTATTCACATGAGGGGTCGCACTGCAGGACATTGTTTACATTGTTGTCGTTTGCGTTTTTCTCTTCGTCGTTGTCGCAGGCGGATAACAGCAGGCCGCAGCAGAGCATAATGGAGACAATTCGTGACATGGTGATTCCTCTCGTCAATTCTGCAAGGTTCAAAACAACCCATGCATCACAGGTGGTGATTCTTGAAAAGAATGACATACTATATGAAATGTTCAACTCTAATTTCCAGATACTCCCACCATCCACGCCATTGTCTTTTGAAAGACCCAGGGCATGGACGAGGTGCAGCACCACCCTGAAGAAAGCTGAACCACCTCACGGAAACCGGATGAGGCCGGCTGAGACCGAAGCCAGGAGTCGTTCTTGCCACTTCAGGCCTGAACTGGAAAAAATTGTTTCCAGTTGCCATGTTGACCGGAAAAATTGATGTCGTTCCCGCCTGGAGGTTTGTGCCGAAAGCCTGTAGACTCGAAACGACCCTGCACCGAGGCGACACTGACCACGGGTCAGGAAGAGGCGGCCCATGCACGTGAACGAAGACACCATCCAGACCCTGGGGAAGGATTTCCTGGAGGAGCTCAATGTCCTCCTCATGCCCTACAGCCAGCCGCGGACCTTCGTCCCCGGGGAGCTGCTGTGGCGCGAGGGGGACCGGGACGGCATGATGGTCTTCCTCATGGAGGGCCATGTGAAGATCTACAACCTCCTGCCCGAGGGGAACACGGTGACCTACTTCATCTTCGGTCCCGGCAACGTCTTCGGGTTCATGCCGCTCCTCGACGACGAGCCCTATCCCGTCTTCGCCAAGGCCGTGGACACGGTCACCGCGAAGACCGTCACCCGGGAGGGGCTCCACGACGCCATCCTCCAGGATCCCCAGCTCGCCCTCTTGTTGATAAGGCTCCTCTCCAGGAGGCTCAGGGAGGCCTTCCAGCAGGCCGACGTGCTCTCCAGCCGGGGGGTCGTGAACAAGGTCGCCATGGCGCTGTGCTCGCTTTCGGAGGAGGCGCCGCGGCAGGGGGACCATTCCATCCTCACCCTGAGCGTCCCCTCGCGGGACTTCGCGGGGCTCTACGGGCTCACCCCCGAGAGCTTCTCCCGGGGCATCACCACCCTCGTCCAGGAGGGCATCATCCACCGCCTGGGCAACAACGCCTTCCAGATTCTGGACGCCGCCCGGCTGCGCCAGCACGCCGTCCCCAACATGATCTGATTTCACTATGGAGGAGAACCATGCGCACCCGCACCGTTAAAATGACCCTGGCCTTCGTGATGATCGCGCTTCTGTCGCAGTGCTCGGACTCGGAAACCAAAGAGGGGAACAATGGCAACGTCAACAACAGCTCGGCCCCGTGCGTGATCGAGAACGAGAAGTATCTCTCGGCCGAGGAGGTCGCAGCCACCATCGATTCCGGGTGCGCGCCCCTTTTGCTGCTCAACGTCATGCCCGCGGACATGTATACGGGGGGGCACATCGACGGCTCCGTGGAGATCCCCTATGACGAGCTCGCGGACCGCCTGGACGAGGTCGCGGCGGACCAGACCATCATCGTGTACTGCAAGGGCGGGACGTACAGCGAGTCGGCCTACGACACCCTCATCGGGGCCGGGTACACCTCGGTCTGGGTCCTGCAGGGCGGGCTGAACGCCTGGGAGTTCGCGGGGTACGAGGTGGTGCCCGTAGAATAGTTCCCCTGATCGTCAGCCGATTGACGGCCGTCAATGCCGGGCCATGAACACTGGACTACAAAAGAGGTGGACACGGGAGGAGCCGTCGAAATCCTTCGAACGGTTGTTCGGTCCCGTCGCAAACATTCATGGAGTGAATCATGGTAGATCCTAAAAAATTCTTGGAAGCAGGTCAGTTCTTTCACGGTCACAAATGTCCCGCGATGCCCATGGGCCTCAGGGTCGGCGCCGAGGCGATGAACCAGCTCGGGGTCGGGCGGGCCAACGACGGGCAGCTCCTGGCCCTGGTGGAGATCGGCGAGGACCACTGCGCCACCTGTTTCGCCGACGGCATCCAGATGATCACCGGCTGCACCTTCGGCAAGGGAAACATCAAGCGGCTGCACCAGGGGAAATGGGGCGTGACCCTCGTCGAGACGGCCACCGGCCGTGCCGTGCGCGTGGGGCCCAAGGCCGAGGCCATGGCCGCCAACAAGAAGACCGAGTTCTTCTCCGAGTACCGGGAGAAGGGGATCCCCGCCTCCAAGGTGCCCGACGAGGTCGTGGAGCCCCTGGTCCAGAAGGTCATGAACGCCCCCGCCGAGATGCTCCTGAACGTGGGCGAGGTGCACGACCACGTCCTCGTGCAGAAGCCCCACACCTTTATCAGCTTAGTCTGCGAGGCCTGCGGCGAGATGACCGTCCAGGGATACGGCCGGCCCCTGGGCGACAAGAAGGTGTGCCAGCCCTGCTATGACCGCGCCCTTTCGGAAGGCTGAGTGTCGTCATGACCCTCATCATCGCCGGAGCCGTCACCTTCATCTTCACGACGCTGCTGAGCATCGCCGGGGTCGGGGCCGCCTTCATCCTCATCCCCGTCTTCATCGCCCTGGGCGTCGAGGTGCACATCGCCATGGCCACGGCCCTTCTGCTCAACGCCGTGGGGATGTCCGTGGCCTCGGTGAACTTCGTGCGCCGCGACCTCGTGGTGTGGCCCCTGGCCGTCCCCGTGCTCCTGGTGGCCATGCTCCTCTCCCCCCTTGGGGCCTGGGTGAGCCGGGGCATGGACCGGGCGCTGCTTCTGTGGCTCTTCGTGGGCTTTTTGGTCTTCGCCGCCCTCATGATGCTCTTCTACCGTCCCAAGAAACGCGATGTGAACTTCTCGCGCAAGGTGCTCCTGGGGCTGGGTATGGGCGTCGGGGGCTCCGTGGGATTTCTCGGCGGCATGCTGGGCGTGGGCGGCGGGAACATCCTGGTGCCGGTCCTGGTGCTCCTTGGGGTCGACCCCAAGAAGGCCTCGGGGACCACCTCCTTCATCGTCATCTTCTCCTCGGCGGCGGGCTTCATCGGCCACGCCAGCCTCGCGGGCGTGCAGTGGTCCTGGCTGGGGACCATGGCCGTCGCCTCGGCCGCGGGCGCCGCCCTGGGCTCCTGGCTCATGACCGAGCACATGCGGGGTCCCCACGTGAAGCTGGTGATCGGGCTCGTTCTGCTTGCCATCGCCGGCAAGATGATCGTGGGGCTTTTGTGAGACACAGATTTCTGAGCCTGATCCTGTTCGTG
>QKIM01000315.1 GCA_003249585.1 Deltaproteobacteria bacterium | reverse complement strand
AGCCGTAACTGACGTACCCGTCGATCTCGGCGATGATGGCGTGCTCTTTGGGTTTGCGCGCCTCGAAGAGCTCAACGACGCGGGGCAGACCACCGGTGATGTCCTTGGTGGTTTTGGCGGTCTCAATGGAGAGCTTCGCCAGCACGTCGCCGGGCTTGACCTCGTCCCCGTCGTTCATGAGTACGAAGGACTTGCCGGGGAGGCGGATCTCGGCGGAGTGGGTCGTCCCGGGAATGGCGATGACCTCCCCCTTCTTGTTGACGATCTGGATGCGCGGCTTCAGCGTGCTGTCCTTGCTCTCGACAACCATCTTTCTGGAGAGGCCGGTGCCTTCGTCGATGGTCTCGCTCATGGACTGCCCCTCTTCAAGGTCCACGTACTTGACGTATCCGTCGACCTCCGCCAGGAAGGTCTCGGCGTAGGGGTCCCATTCGCACAGCGGCGTCCCGTGTTCCACGGTCTGATTCTCACGAACGAGCAGCTTGGCGCCGTAGACCAGCTTGTACTGCTCTTTCTCACGGCCTGCGCGGTCGACGATGATCAACTGGGCGTTGCGGTTGATGACGATGGACTCCACTTCCCCGGTCTGCGTGTTGGTACGCTCCACGACCTTGCACTTCTCGAGTCGAACGGTACCCTTGGACTGGGCCTCGATGGATGACTCGTCGGCGCCGACCTTTGCGGTACCACCGATATGGAAGGTTCTCATGGTGAGCTGTGTTCCAGGCTCGCCGATGGACTGGGCGGCGATGATGCCTACAGCCTCGCCGATCTGCACGATGTGGCCTCTGGCCAGATCGCGGCCGTAGCAACTGGCACAGATGCCACGCTGGGCCTCGCAGGTGAGCACGGAGCGGATCTTGACGCGGTCGATACCGGCGTTCTTGATGCGCTCGGCCTTCTCCTCGTCGACGATCTCGTTGGTGTAGACCAGCACCTCGTCGGTGTAGGGGGCGATGACATCCTCGAGGACAACGCGGCCCAGGATACGCTCGCTGAGCGTCTCCACGATACGACCACCGTCCATGAGGTGTCCCAGCTCAATGCCCTTGGTCGTGCCACAGTCGAATTCGCTGACGATACCATCCTGGGCGACGTCCACGAGGCGGCGGGTCAGGTATCCGGAGTTGGCGGTCTTGAGGGCCGTGTCGGCAAGACCCTTTCGGGCGCCGTGGGTGGAGATGAAGTACTGGTGGACCGAGAGACCCTCACGGAAGTTGGTCGTGATGGGGGTCTCGATGATCTCGCCGGAGGGCTTGGCCATGAGGCCGCGCATCCCGGCCAGCTGGCGCAGCTGCTGGTGGGAACCACGGGCGCCGGACTCGGCCATGATGAAGATCGGGTTGAGGGAGGCGGTCTCGTACTGGACGCCCGTGGCGGGGTCGGTCACCACCTCCGTGGCGATCTCTTCCATCATCACCTTGGCCACCTCTTCGGCTTTGGAGGACCAGAGGTCGACGATCTTGTTGTGCTTCTCGCCGATGGTGATGAGCCCCTCGTTCTCCTCCTCGACGATCTTCTTCAGTTCGGCCTCCGCCACGTCGAGGATCTCCTTCTTCTTGGTGGGGATGTGCATGTCGTCGATGCCGATGGAGATACCGGCGATGGTGGAGTACTTGTATCCGAAGGTCCGCAGGGCGTCGGCCAGAAGGACGGTCGCCTTGTCGCTCAGCAGGCGGTAGCAGCGGTCGATGAGGTTGGCCAGGGACTTTTTGTCCAGGACCTTGTTGACGTAGTCGAAGGGCACCATCTCGGGGACGATGTCATAGACCAGGCAGCGTCCCGTCGTGGTGTTGTAGAACTGTGTGACGCGCTCGCCTTCCTCGTTCCAGGTGCTGATGCGCACGCGGATGGGAGCGTGGAGGTCCAGGGATCCCTGACTGTAGGCGATGAGGACCTCCTCGAGAGAGGCATAGATCCCGACGAAGGGTGCGCCATCGACATCGGTGCGGTGACGGCCCTTGGTCACCGGACGCTCGCGGGTGACGTAGTACAGCCCGAGGACGATGTCCTGCGTGGGGACGATGATGGGCTTTCCGTGGGCCGGTCCCAGGATGTTGTTGGTGGACATCATGAGGACGCGGGCTTCCATCTGGGCCTCGACGCTCAGGGGAACGTGGACCGCCATCTGGTCACCGTCGAAGTCGGCGTTGAAGGCTGTGCAGACCAGCGGATGGAGCTGGATGGCCTTTCCTTCGATGAGGATGGGCTCGAAGGCCTGAATGCCGAGGCGGTGCAGCGTGGGAGCACGGTTGAGGAGGATGGGATGCTCACGGATGACGTTCTCCAGGATGTCCCAGATCACGTCCTGCTCAAGCTCGACCATCTTCTTTGAGCTCTTGATGGTGTTGGTGTGGCCCTGCCGCTCCAGTTCATGATAGATGAAGGGCTTGAAGAGTTCGAGCGCCATCTTCTTGGGGAGCCCGCACTGGTGCAGTTTGAGCTCGGGGCCGACGACGATGACGGAACGTCCCGAGTAGTCGACGCGCTTGCCCAGGAGGTTCTGACGGAACCGGCCCTGCTTGCCCTTGAGCATGTCGGAGAGGGATTTCAAGGGGCGCTTGTTGGAACCGATGACGGACTTGGAGCGACGACCGTTGTCGAAGAGCGCATCACAGGCCTCCTGGAGCATCCGTTTCTCGTTGCGGATGATAATGGAGGGCGCCGTGAGCTCGATGAGCTTCTTCAGGCGGTTGTTTCGGTTGATGACGCGCCGATAGAGATCGTTGAGATCGCTCGTTGCGAACCGGCCGCCATCCAGGGGTACCAGGGGACGCAGATCAGGAGGCAGCACGGGAAGGACCTTGACCATCATCCACTCGGGGCTGTTGTCGGAGTATTTGAAGGCGTTGACGGTCTTGAGCCGTTTGGCCAGCTTCTTGCGCTTGGTGTCGTTCTTCTCGTCCTCGATCTCGTTCTTGAGACTAAAGGCCAGGGTCTCGAGATCGATCTGGCTGAGCAGCTCGAAGATCGCCTCGCCGCCCGTCTCCACCTTGAAGCTGCCGTAGTCGTACTGGTCGAGGAGATCCTGGTACTCCTTCTCGGAGAGGATCTGTCCCTTCTCCAGGTTTGAGGCCAGGGGATCGGTCACGATATAGGCCTCGCAGAAGAGGATCGCTTCGAGGTTCTTGATGGAGATGTTGAGGATGTTCCCGATACGCGAAGGGAGGCTCCTCAAAAACCAGATGTGGGCCACGGGAGAGGCCAGCTCGATGTGCCCCAGGCGCTCGCGGCGCACCTTGGAGGAGATGACCTCGACGCCGCACTTCTCGCAGACGACGCCGCGATGCTTCATGCGCTTGTACTTGCCGCAGTTGCACTCGAAGTCTTTGACGGGACCGAAGATCTTGGCGCAGAACAGGCCGTCCCGCTCGGGTTTGAAAGTTCGGTAGTTGATGGTCTCAGGCTTTTTCACCTCACCGAAGGACCACTCGAGGATGGTTTCCGGGGACGCGAGAGAAATTCGGATCGCGTTGAAGTCCTTGGTCTCCTGGTTCGGTTCGAAAAAACTGAAGATATCTTTCATCGGAGTCACTCCAAAGTGAGGGTAAAGGGAAATCCGTGCGAACCCGCGCAGGGTCGGCTAGAACAACACGGCGTCGCGCATGAGGTTCATGTCCCCGAGCTGCGGCGAATCGGCACCGATGGTCTCCACGTTCAGGCACAGAGACTGGAGCTCCTTGAGCAGAACGTTGAAAGACTCCGGCAGACCGGGCTGGAGCGTGTTGTTCCCCTTGACGATGGCCTCGAACATCCTGGTACGGCCGGCCACGTCGTCGGACTTGACGGTCAGGAATTCCTGCAGCGAATAGGCGGCGCCATAGGCTTCGATGGCCCAGACCTCCATCTCTCCGAGGCGCTGTCCACCGAACTGGGCCTTGCCGCCCAGAGGCTGCTGGGTGACCAGCGCGTAGGGGCCCGTGGAGCGTGCGTGGATCTTGTCGTCGACCAGGTGGTGGAGCTTGAGCATGTACATGACGCCCACGGTGACGGGGCGATGGAAGGCATCGCCCGTGCGGCCGTCGAAGAGGACCATCTGTCCGGAAGTGTCCTGCCCGGCCATGGAGAGCATCTTCTTGATCTCTTCTTCGGTGATACCTTCGAAGACGGGCGTGAAGACGTGGACACCCTCCTTGACCTTCTCGGCCCACAGGTGGATCTCTTCATCCGAGGAGAGGTCGATGATGCGGGCCGCACGCTCGGTAGGGTAGATCTTCTTGAGCTGGTGCCGGACGATCTGGGCCTTCCAGTCGACGCGCTCGATATAGTCTGCGATCTGCTTGCCCAGCTCCAGGGCCGCCAGACCGAGGTGGGTCTCGAGGATCTGCCCGACGTTCATACGGGAGGGCACGCCGAGGGGGTTGAGGACTACGTCCACAGGGGTACCGTCGGCCATGTAGGGCATATCCTCCTCGGGGAGGATGCGGGAGACGACGCCCTTGTTGCCGTGACGGCCGGCCATCTTGTCACCCACGGAGAGTTTGCGCTTGATGGCCAGGTACACCTTGACCTTCTTGAGGACGCCGGTGTTGAGCTCGTCGGACTTGGTGAGCCGTGCAATCTTCTCGGAGTAGTAGGTCTCGATCTCACGGATGGAGGTCTCGAGGGTGCGGGCCAGGCTCTCCATCTTGTTCTCGATGATCCCGTTGGAGTCCTTGATCTGGATCTCCTTCCAGAAACGGCGGGGGACGCGGCTGAGGCTCAGATCGTCGATGGCCACACCCTTGGGCAGGAGGACCTTGCCGTTCTCGTCGATGAGGCGGGCGGCGGTCTCCAGACCGAGGATGTTCTTCTTCATGTTGGAGTAGAAGCTCTCGGACAGGATGCGGATCTCGTCGGCCTGGTCCGTGAGGTACTTCTCACGCAGGGCGTCCTCGATCTCCAGGGAGCGTTTATCCCGCTCCTGACCCCGGCGGGAGAAGATCTGGGCACCGATGACGATGCCGGTGACGCCGGGGGGGACGCGCAGGGAGGTGTCCTTCACGTCTCCGGCCTTCTCGCCGAAGATGGCCTTGAGGAGCTTCTCCTCGGGAGTGAGCTGGGTCTCGCCCTTGGGGGTGACCTTGCCCACGAGGATGTCGCCTGACTTCACCTCGGCGCCGATGCGGATGATGCCGCTCTCGTCGAGGTCACTGGGGGCCTCTTCGCTGACGTTGGGGATGTCGCGGGTGATCTCCTCGCCGCCCAGCTTGGTCTCCTTGGCGTCACACTCGAACTCCTCGATATGGATTGAGGTGAAGGTGTCCTCCTTGACCAGACGCTCGGAGAGGAGGATGGAGTCCTCGAAGTTGTACCCGGACCAGGGCATGAACGCGACAACCACGTTCTGGCCCAGGGCGAGCTCTCCCATCTCGGTAGCGGGACCGTCAGCGATGACGTCACCGGCGCGAACTGTGTCGCCCACGTCGACGATGGGCTTCTGGTTGAAGCAGGTGTTCTGGTTGGTCCGGCGGAACTTCACCAGGTTGTAGATGTCGGGCTTGTAGGAGGCGAAGTCGACCTCGTCGGTGCTCACATCGGGCTTCACCACGATGCGGCCGCCGTCGACCATGACGACCTTGCCGTCACGTTTGGCGACGACGGTGACACCGGAGTCACGGGCGATATTGGGCTCGAGCTTGGTGGCCACCAGGGGCGAGCGGGTCTTGACCAGCGGCACCGCCTGGCGCTGCATGTTGGCGCCCATGAGGGCACGGTTGGCGTCGTCGTGCTCAAGGAAGGGGATGATGGAGGCGGCGACGGAGACCAACTGCTCGGGCGCCACGTCGATGAGTTCGACGTCGGAGGGGACCACGTTGAGATACTCGCCGTGATGGCGGACGCTGCAGAAGGGGGAGACGATCCGGCCGGCGTCGTCGAAGTCGACGGTCGCCTCGGTGATCTTCTTGTCCTCTTCCTCAAGAGCGCTGTAGTAACGGATGGTCTTCAGGGTGTTGTTGATAACGCCGTTGTCCACGATGCGGTAGGGCGTCTCGATGAAACCGAACTCGTTGATGCGGGCGTGGGATGCCAGCGACGCGATGAGGCCGATGTTCGGCCCCTCGGGCGTCTCGATGGGGCAAATACGACCGTAGTGGGTGGAGTGGACGTCACGGACATCGAACCCGGCACGCTCGCGGGTCAGGCCGCCGGGGCCCAGGGCCGAGAGGCGCCGCTTGTGGGTGATCTCGGACAGGGGGTTGGTCTGATCCATGAACTGCGACAGCTGGCTGGAGGAGAAGTACTCCCGCACGGCGGACGCCACAGGCCTCGAGTTGATGAGGTCGTGGGGCATGGAGGTCTCCATCTCACCGGAGGTCGCCATACGCTCGCGCACGGCCCTCTTGAGGCGCTCGAGTCCGTTGCGGTAGGTCCCCTCGAGGAGCTCGCCCACCGCGCGGACGCGGCGGTTGCCCAGGTGATCGATGTCGTCGATGGTCCCGCGGTTCTCTCTGAGGCGCAGGATGAACTTGATGGTCTCGGTGATGTCCCGCTTGTGCAGGATGGTGTCATCGGTGGCATCTTTATATTTGAACTTGAGGTTGATCTTCATCCTGCCGACGCGGGAGAGATCGTAGCGCTTGGGATCAAAGAAGAGCGTCTCGAAATAGTTGGTGGCCGTCTCCAGTGTGGGCGGCTCACCGGGCCGAAGGCGTTTGTAGATCTCGATGAGGGCTTCCTCAAGGGAGTTGATCTTGTCAATGGTGGCCGTGTTGCGGAGGTAACCGTGCACGTGCCGTTCGTCGATGTAATAGATTTTGAACTTCTCGATCCCCGCCTCGCGGATGGTCTTGAGAAGGTCCTTGGTCACGGTCTGGTTGCAGACCGCAATGACCTCGCCCGTGGCGGGGTCGATGATGTCCTCGGCGACCACCTTCTCATTGTGGCCTTCCTTGCCAAGGAGATAGGCGTCCTTGATGAGGTGGAAGTCCGCTCCGGCGGCCTTGGCTCTCTTGATGACGCCCGTGGAGATCTTTTTCTTGCGGGCGATGACGATCTCACGGCTCTCGGGTTCGACGATGTCGTAGTTGAGACTGAACCCTTTGAGGTTGTTGAGGTCGACATGTTTCTTCCACTCGCCGTCCTTCAGGGGAGAGAGCTCCTCCGTGAAGTAGTAGGCGTTGAGGATCTCCTCTGTGGACATGCCCAGAGCCCGCAGCAGGATGGTGGCGGGCATCTTTTTACGGCGGTCTATGCGGACATAGAGTACGTCCTTGGCGTCAAACTCGAAGTCGAGCCAGGAGCCGCGCGCCGGAATGATTCTGGCGGAATAGAGCAGCTTCTTGGAGACGTGTCCTTTTCCCTTGTCGTGGTCGAAGAACACACCGGGGCTGCGGTGGAGCTGGCTCACGACCACGCGCTCGACGCCGTTGATCATGAAGGTGCCCTGATCGGTGATGAGGGGGATGGTGCCGAAGAACACTTCCTCCTCTTTGAAGTCGCGGATCTCTCTCTCTTCCTCGCTGACGTCCTCTTCCTCGCTCTGCGGTTTGTCCCAGATGATCAGCCGGATCGTGACACGAATGATCGCCTCGTACGTGAGGCCCCGCTGCCGGCACTCGTCAACATCGTATTTCGGCCTCTCCACGTTGTACTTCACAAATTCCAGGGAATACAGGCCCTGGTAGTCGGTGATGGGAAAGATCGAGTTGAAAACGCTCTGAAGACCTACGTCCCGACGGTCATCGGGATGGATATTGGTCTGCAGGAGTGTTTCGTAGGATTCTTTCTGGAACGCGATGAGATTGGGGATGGAGACGGGGCAATCGATTTTTCCAAAGCTTCGCCGAAAACGGGTATTCCTTTGAACGAGAGAGGACATGAGCAACTCCTGAGAGTAAAAATAAAAATACCGACGCTGGGACACACTTTCCCAGCGCCGGATATTTTCTTTTTTAAAATTCGGCTGTTATGACTGCCATTCAACGTTGAGTCCGAGAGCAGTCCTTTCCAAGATCGGAAAACCGACTCCTACCAAGAGATTACTTGATCTCGACGGTGGCGCCGGCAGCTTTGAGTTGCTCCGCACTCGAGTTGGCGTCGTCTTTGGAGACGCCGGATTTGATGACCTGGCCGTCGGCGGCGAGGTCTTTGGCCTCTTTGAGACCAACAGAGGTGAGGGCGCGGATGACTTTGATCACTTCGATCTTTTTGTCGCCGACCGCTTTGATGACCACGTCGAATTCGGTCTGCTCTTCTTTTTCCTCGACCGCAGCCGCGGGAGCCGCACCACCGCCAACGCCGGCGACGACTGCGGGAGCTGCCTCGACGCCCCATTTATCCTCGAGCTCTTTCACCAGATTCGCCATGTCGATGACGGTCATGTTGCTGAGAAACTCTATAACTTGCTCTTTCGTTACTGCCATTTTATCCTCCGTAAACTCAAGAAAATCTTGAAATGTTAGTTTGTTCAGTTCCTAAATGGTTATTCTTCCATCTTACGTTTTTTCGCATCGAGAACCATGAGCATCCGCTGGGGAGCGGCCAGCATGAGCCGCATCATGCTCTGCGGCACGGCCAGCATGGTCGCCAGAAGCGTCCCTCTGAGTTCATCCTTGGACGGGAGCTTGGACAGGCTGGTGACGCCATTCTCGTCCAGGAGGGTTCCCTCCATGTAGCCGCCGCGGATTTTGAAATTTTTGAAATCCTTGGCCTGCTTAAGTGCAACGCGTGCCGCCGCCGCCGGCTCCTCACGGGAGAAGGCGATGGCGGTAGGACCGAAGAGCATCTTGTTGACCACTTCGGCCTTGGTGTCCTTGACCACCTGCGCGAGCAGGGTGTTCTTGATGACCTTGTACTCGCAGTTGGCGGCGCGGAACTCGTCGCGGATTTTGGTGACCTCTTCGACATTGACGCCGGAGAAATCGATAAAAACCAGGGAGGGCGCTTCGGCCACAACGTTTTTCAGATAGGAAATCTGCTGTTCTTTCTGTAAACGATTCATTGTGGCCTCCGTTACGCTACCAGCTCAGCTAATACCGCGGACACGTCGAGCTTGAGACCCGGGCCCATGGTAGGTGAGATGGAAATACTTTTGAAGTACGTCCCCTTGGCGGTTGATGGACGCAGTTTCTGGAGTATTTCGATGACCGCCAGAACGTTCTCCTTGATTTTTTGGGGACCAAAGGAGACCTTCCCGACGGGGACGTGGATGATACCGGCTTTCTCGACTCTGAACTCGATTCTGCCGCCTTTCAGTTCCTTGACGGTCTGTCCTACATCGAACGTGACTGTACCCACTTTCGGGTTGGGCATGAGGCCTCTCGTGCCGAGAATACGACCGATCTTACCAACGACCCTCATCATGTCGGGGGTCGCAATGGTCTTATCGAAGTCGAGCCAGTTCTCGGCCTGGATTTTGTCCACGAGTTCCTCAGCTCCAACGTAGTCGGCGCCGGCCTCCTGAGCTTCCTGAGCCTTTTCGCCTTTGGCGAAGACCAGGACTCTCACTTTTTTGCCGGTGCCATGGGGGAGTACAACCGAAGAACGGATCATCTGGTCAGCGTGCCGGGGATTGACCCCGAGCTTCACAGCCAGATCCACCGTCTGATCGAAATTCGAGTAGGATACCTTAGGAACGAGATCGACTGCTTCGTCGAGAGAGTATCGCTGAAGCCGGTCTACTAACTTCAGTGCTTCAAGATACTTCTTTCCTCTTTTAGGCATAGCTTCTCCATTTCGGCTGTTAAGCCTCCCACCAACTGCAAAGCTTCAGTGGTGGTTGTTGATAAAATTGCTTTATTTGATGTCGATGCCCATGGAACGAGCCGTCCCCATGACCGTTCTCATTGCAGCTTCGATATCGGTAGTGTTGAGATCAGGGAGTTTCACCTGAGCGATTTCCCGTACCTGATCTTTCGTGATCTTTGCAACCTTCCGCTTGTTGGGCTCACCTGATCCGCTCTGGAGGCCGGCGGTCTTGAGAAGAAGAATGGCGGCGGGAGGGGTTTTGGTGATGAAGGTGAAGGACCGGTCGGCGTAGACGGTGATTACCACCGGTATGACCATTCCTTCCTGCGTAGAGGTCTTTGCATTGAAGGCCTTGCAGAATTCGGGAATGTTCACGCCGTGCTGGCCGAGAGCGGGACCCACGGGGGGGGCCGGTGTCGCTTTTCCGGCCTGCAACTGGAGCTTGATCTGTCCGATTACTTTTTTCATAGGAACACCATTTCTAAAAAGTCTTTAAAATTCAGTCAGTTGGGATATATTTAGACCAACTGCCTCAAAATGACTGCTATAATTACTCCATTTGGCGAAATAGATCAAGGGAGAAAATCAAGTTTTTTCAACTTGAGTAAAGTCGAGCTCCACGGGCGTGGCGCGCCCGAAGATAGAGACCAGAACCCGCAACTTCTGTTTGTCGGGTTTCACCTCCTCCACACTTCCCTGGAAATTGCTGAAGGGACCGCTGGTGACCCTGACAATCTCACCTTCGACGAACTGCACTTTGGGCTTGGGCTTGGTCGTCCCCTCGAAGACCTGAGCCTTGATGGCCTCGACCTCATGCCGGGGAAGCGGCGTGGGCTGCTTGCCTCCGAGGAACCCGGTCACCTTGGGGATGGACTTGACCAGATGCCAGGCCTCATCGCACATCTCCATCTCCATAAGCATGTAGCCGGAGAAAATCTTCCGGGAGGAGGTGCGCTTTTCCCCGTTCTTGATATCGATGACCCGCTCGGTGGGAATGAGAATCTCGCCAAAGAGATGCCCCATGTTCTTGGCGGCGATCACTTCCAGCAGAGAGGCCTTCACTGCTTCTTCTGCCTGTACAAAGGTATGAAGCACATACCACTTCATCGCCATGGGACTACTCCTTTAGACTGATAAGAGAAAATCGGTGAACCAGGACCACCACCAGTCGAACACGCCCATGATGACGGCCGAAATAATGACGGTGATGATGACCACATAGGTGGCACTCTGGGTCTCCTGCTTGGTGGGCCAGGTGACGCGGGACAACTCGTTGACGATGGAGCCGACCTTCTCGAAGGAACTCTCCCGGGTCCAGTAATAGCCAACAAATCCGACACCGATGAGGATCCCGGCGATGCGGCTGTACAGTTCATGGGGATGGCCGATCAATTTCTGCACGAACCCGTAGGACCACAGGAGCTGAAGAAACTGGATCATGATCCAGGAGAGGATCAGGGCCCCGACCATGAAAACTAGATGCACGTACTTGCGATTGCCCATATTTTACCTCGCGACCGTGTACGGTCAGCAGGGCAGGAGGGACTCGAACCCCCAACTTGCGGTTTTGGAGACCGCCGCTCTACCATTAGAGCTACTGCCCTACGCAGGAGCCGAAACGTACTCCTACTTTTTTCTTTTGTCAACATCCCGGTACCGAAAGCGTCGATGTATCTCTCAATACTACTTTTTTCCCGGGAAGTGGACGAATTTCTTGGACCCCCCGCGGGGTGTGGGGGTCGAGGCGGACAAGAGGATTACTTGGTCTCTTTATGCGAGGTGTGCTTCTTGCAGAAACGGCAATACTTGTTGAACTCGAGTTTGCCGGGGGTAATCCGCTTGTTTTTGGTCGTGGTATAGTTGCGATTTTTACAGTCTTTGCATTCCAGGGTGATAATAATGCGGTTACCCATGGATCACCTCAAATTCTCTACTCGATGATGTTGGCCACAACACCGGAGCCGACGGTACGACCACCTTCACGGATGGCGAAACGGAGGCCTTTCTCGGCGGCGATGGGAACGATCAGGTTGACGGTCATCTCGATGTTGTCACCGGGGAGAACCATCTCCACGCCCTCGGGGAGCTCGATGATGCCGGTAACGTCCGTGGTTCTGAAGTAGAACTGGGGACGATAACCCTGACGGAAGGGCTTGTGACGGCCGCCTTCCTCTTTTTTGAGCACGTACACCTCGGAGGTGAACTTGGTGTGCGGGGTGATGGAGCCGGGCTTGGCGATGACCTGGCCGCGCTCGACCTCGTCACGCTTGACGCCACGGAGGAGGAGACCGACGTTGTCGCCGGCTCTGCCCTCGTCGAGGATCTTGCGGAACATCTCGACGCCGGTGCAGGTCGTCTTGGTGGTCTCTTTGATACCGATGATCTCAACGGGGTCGCCGGTGTGGATGATACCACGCTCCATACGACCGGTGACGACGGTGCCGCGACCGGTGATGGTGAAGACGTCCTCGATGGGCATCAGGAAGGGCTTGTCGATCTCACGAGCGGGCTCGGGGATGAACTGATCGCACATGTCCATGAGTTCCTGGATGCACTCGTTGGCGGGACCGTTCACATCGCCCTCGAGGGCTTTCAGAGCGGAACCTCTGACGACGGGGAGGTCGTCTCCGGGGAACTCGTAGGAGGAGAGCAGCTCGCGAACTTCCATCTCGACGAGGTCGATGAGCTCGGCGTCTTCAGCGTCCATCTGGTCGGTCTTGTTGAGGAAGACCACGAGATAGGGGACGTTGACCTGACGGGAGAGGAGCACGTGCTCTCTGGTCTGGGGCATGGGGCCGTCGGGAGCGGAGACGACGAGGATAGAACCGTCCATCTGCGCGGCGCCGGTGATCATGTTCTTGATGTAGTCGGCATGCCCGGGGCAGTCGACGTGAGCATAGTGACGATTTTCAGTCTGATACTCGACGTGAGCGGTGTTGATGGTGATACCGCGCTCTCTCTCCTCGGGGGCCTTGTCGATCTCGTCGAAGGGGATGAACTTCGCGAAGCCTTTGGCGGCGAGGTACCGCGTGATGGCGGCGGTGAGAGTGGTCTTACCATGGTCGATGTGCCCGATGGTGCCGATGTTGACGTGCGGCTTATCTCTTACAAATTTTTCTTTAGCCATAATGCTATGTCCTCCATTTGGGCCGGTCGGCCAAATTTGAAATCCGAATACTGGAGCTCACGATCGGATTCGAACCGATGACCTCCTCCTTACCAAGGAGGTGCTCTACCGTCTGAGCTACGTGAGCAGAACCCATACCCGGTTCTGAGCGGGAAACGGGGGTCGAACCCGCGGCCCTCAGCTTGGAAGGCTGATGCTCTGCCAACTGAGCTATTCCCGCAAGGGAATGACCCCGAAGGGTCAGTGAGTGGTGGGGGGTGGATTCGAACCACCGAAGTCTTCGACGGCAGATTTACAGTCTGCTCCCTTTGGCCACTCGGGAACCCCACCAAAGAGCCCGGACCAGCTCCGGACAGAGCTGGCGAAGGGACTTGAACCCGCAACCTGCTGATTACAAATCAGCTGCTCTACCGATTGAGCTACGCCAGCAGTAACGCTGACAAACGGGCGCGTGAGTCAGCTTTATAGATGACAGAAATGAACTTGTCAAGCACTTAAGTTCAAATCTCTCAGCGGAATCGGATTATAGTGACTTTCTTTCTGTCGGCAAGCACTTTATGCGGTTTTTTCATCGAATTTTATCCTCCTCCCCAAACATCGCAACGCATTGTATATTTTATTCTATTTAGAATCTAACAGTGTCTGGGCATCCACAATGCCCCCCCGTGGGACCATTACAAGCGGGGTAAAATTTCTTCAGGAGATAGAATTTATTTCTCCGGGATCTCCTGGGATCGCCCAAAATTCTTCCCCGAGTGAGGCCATAGACCGCGCCCGCGCGCGGGTACCAAAAGGAATACGGTGTATGAATTGGCATGTGCCCCATGTTTTCTTGTGATATAGTCACAGCCAGATAGCGCAATCGACTTCTCGGAGGTAACTGTGACAGACGAAACAACGCAAGTCATTTCAATGAACACGCCCAGGACAAAGAACAAGTCCTTCCCGTGCCTCATCGTCATCGCAGGCGCAAACGCCGGACAGATGTACCGCCTGAAAGCTCCGGAAATCAGCATTGGAAGAAGTCATCAGAACACCATCCCCATCCTTGAGGAGGGGGTCTCACGTGGCCACTGCATGATCCACAACCTCCCCGGCGGAGAGGTGATGCTCGAGGATCTCAACAGCACCAACGGCACCTTCGTCAATGGCGACCCCGTCACACGGCGCCTCCTCGAAGACGGGGACAAGATACAGATCGGCTCTACGTCCATCCTCAAGTTCACCTACAACGATTCCATCGAGGAGAACTTTCAGAAGCAGATGTTCGAGAGCGCACTGCGCGACGGGCTCACCCAGGCCTACAACAAACGCTATTTCACCGAGCGGTTCAACTCCGAGTACTCCTATTCCCTCAGGCACAAGTTCCCCCTCTCCCTCATCATCATCGACCTCGACCACTTCAAACAGGTCAATGACACCCACGGGCACCTGGTGGGAGACGCCGTACTCGTTGAACTCACCAAGCGCATGCACGCCGCGATCCGTTCAGAAGACGTCTTCGCGCGGTACGGCGGTGAAGAATTCGCCATCATCGCCCGTGGCATCAGCCACGATCACGGGCTCATCCTGGGCGAACGGCTGCGTCGGGTGGTGGCGGATCGTCCCTTCGATTTCGAGGGTCTCTCCCTGCCCATCACGGCCAGCTTCGGGCTGTGCTCCATCCCCTACCACAAAGCCCTCACCCCGCTGCAGATGATCGAGTTTGCCGACAAAGCGCTCTACGAGGCCAAGAATTCCGGCCGCAACCGCGTCTGCACCCTCTGAGCACCATGCCTCTCAACGCCATCCCGCGGAGCACACGTGTCACGTGGGGGATCCTGCTGCTGCTCTTTCTCCTCGGGCTCGCCCACACCGCTCACACCGGCTTCTTCGTCTGCGACGACGCCTACATCACCTTCCGCTACGCCCGCAACCTGGCCGAACACGGGCAGCTCGTCTACAACCGGGGCGAAGCGGTAGAGGGATTCTCCAACTTCTCCTGGACCCTCCTCCTGTCGGTCTTCGCCTTTCTGCGGCTGAACCTGGTCTGGGTAGCCCTCACCCTCTCGGCGCTGGCCTCACTGGCGGCTCTGAGGGCCACGTATGGCCTGACTCAGGCATTCACGGCGTCCGATGACAGGGCTTCTCCCCACGTCACCCAGTGGATCTCCTTTCTCCCCCCTCTCTTCCTCGTGGTCTGGGCACCCTACGCCACCTGGACGGCTGGAGGCCTCGAGACCATGGCCTTCACGGCCCTCTTCGCCCTGGCCCTGTGGATGACTTTTCGCGAGCGTCAGCACGCTGCCGGATGCCTGTGGGGAGCCGTGGCCCTCACCCGCCCGGAAGGCGCCCTCTTTTCAGCCATTTCCTTCACCTGGCTCTTCTTCATGGCCCTAAGGCGCGCGTGGAGCCGGCGTGAACCCGAGCCCATACTCGAGATGCTCGATGGCGCAGCGATCTTCACCCTGATCCTGGGAGGGCTCTTCCTCTTTCGCGCCCACTACTACGGGGAGTTGCTCCCGAACACCTACTACGCCAAGGTCTCAGGCATCCCCGCAGCCTTCCTCCGCGAGCACGGGCTGGCCTATGTGCGTGGGTTCGTTTCCACCTACTCCCTTCTCGCATTGTCGCCCCTCCTGATCGGGCTGGCCTTTCTCCCGGTCCGTTCCTTGGGCCCCCTGGTTCTCGTGGTGACGCTCCTGGCAGCCTGGCTGGTGACCCTCATCACCTCAGGCGGGGATTTCATGGCCATGCACCGCTTCTTCGTGCCGGTCCTGATCCCCCTGTCCGTGCTGGTGGCGCTCGCGATCCAGGGATGGACACGATTTGCCGCGAGGCATATCTCCCCGAGGACCGCCGCACCTGTCCTCGCCCTCGTCCTCGGGCTGGGTACCGCAGGGTTTCTCCTGCACAGATCCCTCGCCTTCGAAGAACCCAGCCTTGGACTGGAGCGTCGCCAGCTCGGCATGGAGTCCCTGCGCGGCATGACCCACTATGTGGGGGACCGGGTTCTGGTGGGCCGGGCCCTGAACCGACTGCTCAACGGTCACGCGGATCGGCGGACCATGGCGGTTGGGGGAGCCGGCGCGATCTCCTACGAAAGCCAGATCGGCAGGGCGATCGACACCTTCGGACTCATGGACAAGGCCATCGCGAGAAAGACCGTGAAGGCGGGGAAATTTTACAAACCAGGCCACCTCAAACAGGCTTCATGGGCCTCTTTGAAGCAACAACAACCCGATATCCTTTGCTCACCGGGCATCGCCACCATCGGTTTCGGACCGCCTTCCCCCGGGCACCGCAAAAGAGTCCTTGCATACTTCAGAGGCTACGAGTACTTTTGCCTCAGGCTGCCCCTGTCGGCCGATGATCGCGGCAGAGCCCGGACCAATTACTGCTGTATCGGGAAGAAGTTCCTGAATCTGGATGCGAACTCCCGCCGCGAGATCTCCAGGCAACCCCATCAACCATGACGAACTACCCAAACCTCCTGAAGAAGAACCCGCGGATCGGCTCCAGATACACCCTCCAGCAGCTCATCGCCACGGGCGCCAAAGGTGCCGTCTTCAGAGCCTCCCGCGACGGGGACGGGGTGGAGGTCGCCGTTAAAGTGCTTTTGTCGCGAGATACCGAGGGCTTTGAGGAGGAGAAACGCCACTTCCTGGCGGGTTCCACCCTGAGTATGGATCTTGAGCACCCGAACCTCGTACAGACCATTGACTGCGGAGAAGATCTCACCTGGGGGCCCTTCCAGGTCATGGAGCTCCTCACGGGGGCCTCCCTCTCCAGCCGGCTCAAGGCCAAGGAGACCCTCCCCGAGTCGTCCATCATGGCCATTGGCGCACAGCTCGCCCTGGTCATCGACTATATCCACGGCATGGGCATGCTCCACGGGGACATCAAACCGGAGAACCTCTTCCTGTGTCGCCAGGGGGAAGCGTTTACCGTCAAGCTCATGGATTTCCTCCCCAAGCGTCGGCTCAAGGACTGGATGGATCTCGACCTGACACCGGAGTATCTCGCCCCAGAGATCTTCGCAGGTCGACAGCCGGGGCCCGCCCTTGACCACTTCGCCCTGGGGGTGCTCCTCTTCGAGATCACCTTCGGCAAACTCCCCTCCTTCCGCAACAACGGCTCTCTGGCGCTCCCCCGGGAGCACGGAGTCTCCGAGGATCTGATCAAGATCCTCCGTGGGCTGCTCTCCTTCAAACCCGAGCGCCGTGCCGAAACCCTGTCCCAGTTGCTCACCCGGCAGCCCCCAGAGGAGGTCCCGCCGGAGCTCGGCCGGGAGACGACAGACCCCCACGGGAAGCACGCGATGACGGCCTCCCAGGGTTCCAGTTTTCTGGATCGTCTGAGACTGGCCATGCTCGACTCCGATCCCTTCCCGCGTCTGCTCTTGAGCAGGACAGGGAGGATCCTCTACCGGAACACCACGGCGGCGGCGCTCCTGGGAGACGACCGGGAGTGGGACTACTTCGCCCGTTGCCCCCTGGCCTTTTCCGCGCCAGTGCTCCTGAGCGACATCCAGGACGCCCTGGAGACGGTGAAGGTGACCAGCCGGCGCATCGAGCTGGGCGACGCCGTCGCCACGTGCTGGACCGTCCCCATCGTCACGGAGGGAGAGGTCTCGGCCGTGCAGATCGTCCTCTCACCCACAGCTCCCATATTCTGAAACTCACGACTTCTTCTTGAACAGCGAGATGCGGCAGATGAGCCAGCGTTCGATCTCCACGTCCCGCTGTCCGTGGAGCTCAAAGACCATGCGGTAGGGGACCTTGTCTCCCTTGAGGTCCATGGAAACCCGAGCGAAATGGTCCTGGAGTTCCAGGAACTTCGGCGGTCCGGAGATCTTCCATTTCTTGAAAAGGAGCTTGGAGAGCATGGCGCTGGTACTGTCGCAGATGGCGTGTGTACGCATCAGGAGGCGGGCCTGACGCTCCTTGTTCAGGGTCCCCGCCTCCACGGCGGCGAAGGAGATCCACAGGGGGTTCTGGTCTTTGTACTTGCTTAACAGCAGCCCCCTGACCGGGACGATCACGCGGGCATCGGGGTTCCAGCGAAAGACCGCCCAGCGCGCCTTCCACCGCGGTGGTTTCTTCTTGTCGGGCCAGCTGTTGGTGAGGATGATCTCGCGGATCCCGTCGTCGTTGTTGTCCCAGTAGTGAAATTCGGGAGGGTTGTAGGTCTCGCGGTAGTCGGGATCGTAAGAGGATCCGATGGACCACAGCACCTTGAGCTTTCCCCCGTGCAGATCCCAGAAGGTCGTCCGGGAGTAGACGGTCCCTTCCTTTCGGTAGTGGGTCTTGGAGAGCAGCAGATGGGTCCGCGAGGCCGCCCCCAGTCGCACCACGTGAAGCTCGTCGAGAATCCCCTTCAGCCGCTCCATGGTCACCAGCGGTTTGCCTCGCGCGGCGTACCGGACCTTTCCCACAATGAGCAGCGAGGCATCGGCCTTCTTGTCGATGAAGGCATAGACGGGGTAGCGTCGCAGGGTATCAGGAAGTGGACGGTTGGCCTGCAGGTAGAAGACCCACTCCTTCCCGGCGCCCGTCTTCGCGAGATACCGGACTATGTTCTCCATATGCCCCGACGGCGTGTACTCCCGGGGAATCTCGGGACGGGGCGGCTCCTTTTTCTCGGAGCACCCCCATGACACCAGGGCGAGGAGCACGAGCGGGCGCAGCATGGGGACAGCAGTGTTCAGCAACCGGGACGCTCCTGGCCATCGTCGGTGTGGCCGGGATCAGGCATGATGCTGAGAAGATACTGGAAGTTGGAGATGCAGAATTTTTCGATCCCCTCTCCGAGGAGCCCTGTCCTTTCCTCGAAGGGACGCAGTCCTCCGGAGTCCATGAGGCGGTAGGGCTGCTCTCCGAGGTTGTGGAAGACGTCTGGAGAACCTGGCTCGGCAAGTCCGAAGGAGTGCCCGAGCTCGTGGGCGATGGTGCTCCCCACCATCCTGGCCAGGACCGCCACGGCGCAGGAGATCTCCACGGCGCGGCTGCCCGACTCCTCGAGACAGATCGTGAGATCCGTCGGTTGGATGATGGAGGAGATCTCCGAGGCCGAGACGGCGGTGCCTCCCCGGTCGGGCCGCAGGGGATCGAAGATGAGATCGAAGATCCCCGTGGCGAGATCGATGGAGGAGATCCCCTCGGGAGGACACTTGGAGAAACCGAAGTAGGATTCGAGGAAGACCCCGCCGTACCCGGGGTAGCCGTCCTGCTGGGTGTGGGAATTGACACCACCGAGGGTGTCATAGAGTCGCAGGTTGCCCACATCCTTGCCCACGGTGTTGTCGTACCCCATGAGCCCCAGGTTGTTGGGGTCGAAGCCATGGATCTCCACTACCGAATAGAGGGCATAGTCCTCCACGGCCTCGGTGCGGATCTCCACGTTGATGCCCTGATAGATCGTGTTGATCACGTCCACCATGCTGTCTCGAATCTCCAGTTGGGCGCCCTGGAGACCGAAGCGGGACAGCGCTGCAACATAGGAGTCCTGGAAGACCAGCTGCACCACCTGTTTGACGGGGCCGATCCCCACCGAGACGGGGAAGGGCAGCCCTTCCTGGCACTGCGCACCACAGCACACCTGCGGAGTCACCGTGCCATCGAGGATCCCGTCGACCTTGCGCAAATCGAGGGTCGCGCCGAAGTCTGCACCCTCTTCGAGGATGTACCGGATCTCCGAACTGGAGACCACCTCGGGGATGAGGATGAGCGAGAAGGGATCGGCACCCCCCTGGGCGTGGGTGAACTCCCCATCGAAGGAGAGGGTCGTGCCGCACTGATCACCCTGAAGGGCGAACCCCTCACCCTGGAGAACAATGTACCCGCCGAGGGAGGTCTCCGAGGTCACGACCCGGGTGATCTCCGTCTCGATGAGATCCACGGTGAAGGCCAGGGTCTGGGAGTCCACGTTGACGTCTCCCTGGTGGCGGTTGCGCAGGGTGAGGGTCCCCTCGAAGGTCCCCGGCTCCACTCCGAACACGGAGACGGGAATCCCGAAGCTGCCTCCCCTACGGGTCACGGGATCGAGTGCCGTGAGCGGCAGCTCCACGTCACTCATGGTGGTTCCGGATGCTTCGCAGGTCCCTGTCGCACCATAGGGAAGAAAACAGCCCGAGAGCACGGCGACGGTGACCCCTTCCTCATTGTCCAGGAGGAGGTCACCGGCGTCGAAGGTGATGGGGGACTCGAAGTGGTAGACATTCCCTGTGGAAACGCTGTCGAGCGTCGGGGTGAGGGCGGTGACGAGCTGGACGTTGACGGGGATCTCTTCACTGGCGTAAATCCGTTGGGTCCGGCTGGAGACCGCCTCGACCCAGAACCGGGCGCTGAGGGTCCCGCTTTGCATGGCCCCGCCAGCCAGCCGCTGGTAGAGATCAGGGGGAATGGAGATCTCCATGTGTCCGGCGTCGATCCAGGTGGCGAGCCGGCTCTCACGCACCGAGACGCTCTGGCCTCCCCCTTGGAAGACCCCGTCGATGTTCAGGGTGAGGACTCCGAAGGAGGCGTCGGGGAAGGGGCCACCCTGGATCACGAGACGGGAGGAGGGGAGGAGGGTGAGGGGATATCCTCCGGTCACGCTGATGGGACCCCATTCGTCGATCTCGACGGAATTCCCGTCGACGTCTGAACAGGAGGCGAACCCCGAAAGCAAACATATCAAAGCAAGGATGAGAGACAGTCTCGAAAGCATGGGAAGGACCTCGTCGCGGAGCCCCCGTCGAGGGCTCTGGTCACTGGACGGGGAGCGGCGTGAAACCAGTCACACCGTCGTTCTCGGCAATGGAATAGCGGTAGTTGGCGGGCACGTTCTCGAGCACCGTCACCGTGCGGTTCTGGTTGGGCCAGGAGATCTCCACCCGGTCGGCGACGCAGGCATCACCGAGGCCCACAGAGATCTCCAGGGGCGTCTGGATGGCGTTGTGTCCAAAACCGGACTGAAGCTCACGGGTCTGGGTCATGCCGCCTGCGGTGACGCGCACCACGGCCCCGATGGCCAGGCTGTTTGAGCCGCCGTAGACGCCCGTCCCCGAGAGGGTGAATGTGACACGGTTCTGGGCACTGCCCCCGTCGTTGCGGAAGAGGCGGACCCTGGGCTCGGTGAAGATGCAGTCGGTGTCCGAGGTGGTGCAGCGCATGGTGGAGAATCCCACCAGGAGATCATAGTCCCCGTCCTGATCATAGTCGAGGTAGGTGATACCCGAGGCCCTTGGAGCGTAGATCCCGAGTTCCTCGGCGCACTCCTCGAAGGTGCCGTCGCCCATCTGGCGGAAAATGCGGAGCTTGGTCCCCGGATAGTCGGTGTCCCCCACGATGATGTCCAGATACCCGTCGTTGTCGAGATCCACCGCCATGGCGTAGATGTCTCCCTGGTTCCAGTCGGCGGACTCGTGGACCCTGTCCAGGCCGATGTCGGCGATGTCGGGGCGGGTAAAGGTCGTGGGCTGATCGCCGTTGTTGAGCATCAACTGGGAGAGATCAGAGCTCGAGCCGATGTGCCAGTGGGTGATGTCGGCGTGATAGACGTCCATGAACCCATCGTTGTTGATGTCGGCACAGACCGAGGTTCCCGTGTTGCCGCCGTTGCGCCACGGCTGATCATCGTACCCCACGTTCCAGTAATCGTCAGTGCAGGTGATCAACTGCGTGCCCGCAGGGACGTCGTCGCACTCGGTGCCCCCGCCGAGAACACAATGGCAGACATAGAACTGGTTGTCGGAATAGTCCATGAGATCATCTGCCCCGAGCCCCGAGGAGAGCGTATGGTTCTCGAAGGTCTCGCCCCCCGAGGAGAGCCAGAGCATGTTGTAGGCTCGCCCGTAGTTGGAGGTGATGAGGTCCGTCCAGCCGTCGGCGTTCACGTCACAGGCCGTGACGCCCCAGGTGGGCTTGTGGTCCAGGGCCTCGGCCGCCCCCCCTACGAAGGTCTCGAGCCCTGTAAAATAGGTGACGTCCTGATACATTCCCAGCACGTGGGCGTTCTTGTAGAGCCGATCCTGCTGGGGGCTGACGCCATAACTGGAGTAATAGTACCCCAGGAAGATATCGAGGAGGCTGTCGCGGTCGTAGTCGATGAGGGTCCCCGAGACATTGCTGTACATGTTGCTGTCGTTGAAGGGTTCCGTCCCGCCCTGGGGCGTGAAGTGTCCCTGCCCGTCACCCAGGAGCACCGTCGTGCGGTCCACTACCGTGTCCTGCCCCAGCTCCCCGTAGACCCCCGCGAGGAGATCCACGTGACCGTCGTTGTTGAAATCGCCGGCGATGGCCCAGCTGGCTCCGCGGCCGCGTTCGCCGCTCCCGGGAATGAGGTCGTACCCGGAAGCCTCGGTGTGGTCCACGAAAATGCGCCGGTCTGGATTGACGGGATCAGCCTCGTTGAGCAGGACGTGCTTGCCCCTCTGATACTCCTCCACATCGGTGGCATCCCGCACTCCGCCCGTCGTCTTGTGGGCGAGGATGTCGGGATATCCGTCCCCGTTGAGGTCCACGGCCCCCAGGCGATTCCCCAGGAGATGGAGCCCCTCGGCGCCGATACCGACCTCATCGGTCACCTCCGTGAAGGCGATGTCGTCGCTGGGATCGCTCTGGCAGCGCAGCTCCGGCATGGCGACAGTGTTGCTCGTGTTATTGATATTATTAGTATTGTTATTCGATGAATCATCATCGCAGCCCAAAGGCAGGGTGAGGCCCAGCGAGAGAACAAAGACCATTTTTTTCCACATGATAACGCACCTTTCAAACCGAAGTGTACCGTCTCAGACCCCAACAGTATGTATCAATTGTCGGAGTTTATCCACTCCATATCGTTTTCTGTTGCACTTTGGGACACACCCATTAGATTTCAGCTATGTCTTTCGCCTTCTGGTACCTCTTCACCGCAACGATCTTCGCTCCCCATCCGGGCTGCGGTCCCGGACGGGCCGCCGGCTGGTTCGCCGACAAGACTCTGGGCGATCTCGAGCGGGAGCTTGCCATCATGGAATCCAAGACCCTGGCCTCACGGATCGATCTGTGGAGCAAACGGTTCATGGGCATCTCCTACGGGATCGACCCCGCCGGAGAAGAGCGGGCCCCCGACGCCGACCCCGTCTTCAATGTCTGCGCCGTGGACTGCGAGACCTATGTCGAACAGGTTCTTGCACTCTCATTTTCTAAAAATGTCAAAGAGATGAGGCATTGGCTCGAACGAATGCGGTATGAAGGAGGGGTGAGGGAGTACCGACATCGGTTCTACACCATGGCCCTGCAGTGGATCCCCGCCAACCTTCGACTTGGATATCTCAAGGGA
>QKIM01000034.1 GCA_003249585.1 Deltaproteobacteria bacterium | reverse complement strand
GGAGACTCCGACGTTCCCCACGTTGTCCCTGGACCGCACGGCCATGCAGGACCACCCCTCGGGGATGTTGTTCGCCAGGGCATCAAACTGAATTCCGGTACACTGGTAGGAGTTGGTGACATCAACGGGCGGCAGCGAATAGATGGCGGGCTCGCTCATGTCATAGGTGTACCATATGGTGATGGTCATATCGCCGGTGACGGTCGGGCAGAGAGGATCCGGGGCCTCGGCGATGTCACCGGGTGCCTCACAGCCGGTGTTGGCGTCTGGATAGGAAAGACTCGAGTCGGGCCGGAAATCCGCGGCCCCCGTTGGCGCGAGGGAGACCATGTCAAGTTTCAGGGTTTCACCGCCCTCGGGAGTCGGCTGGATCGTAGGCGTGAGCTCAGGGTTGATCTCGTCGCAGACCCCGTCGCCGTTGGTGTCGATAACCAGTGGATACAGGGAGCTGGGCAGGATATACAGCTCGACACTGTCCTGGTCCACGAGGGCGAGGGGCGTCCAGGCCATGCCTGCTGCCGAGTTGCCGCGATCCTCCACCCGGGCTCTGAGCCACATGACCTGCGCAACGGTGCTCAGATCATTGGCCGCACCGGCACCCACGGGATCAAAGGCGAAGGAGCACTCGATCTGCGCTTCGGCGTTCTCCTTCTTGATGCGGAAATCCTCGGGAGGATCGAGGGACATGACAGGCGGCTGGTTGTCCAGCGCGACCTCAAAGGCCACGGAAGACTCATTGCCCAGAAGATCCGTGGCAAAGACCTGCAGGGAAGGCCAGATAAAATTGGAGGGCAGGACAGAGGTGTCGAAGGTCCCCGAGTAGGTGGTCGTCCCCTCGACCATCGACAGTTCGACCACGTAGCTGGCCGAGTTGTTGCCGATCACGGCCTGGACGGAGGACTCTTCGACCCCAGCGTCATCGGTGATATCCGCTGTCACCGTGATGATCCCGCCGATGAGCTCGCCCGGAACGATGCTCGTCACCGTGATCTCGGGCCCGTCGTTGTCCACCACAAAGTCCAGGGTGGCCGTCCCGACGCTCCCGTTTCCGTTGGTGGCGCTGAAACTGAGCCGCTGCTCCTCGGAGAGTGCCGGAACGAACATGGGGTCGTCGAAAAGGATGTTCCCCGTGAAGACGATATAGACGGGAAGCCCGTTGGCCGTGTCCGTGGACTCGGAGTCCTTGGTGAGATCCAGGGGGATCGCTCCGAGGGTCGCCGTGACACTGGACTCGTCAATGCCGTCGTTGTCGGTGACGATGAAGCTCAGATTGGCCGCGCCGTGATAGCGCTCGTCGGCCTCGGGGGAGAGGAAGGTGAAGGTTGGCCCCTGATCGTAATTGAAGGTGACATCCGCATAGGAAGCCCGGGCCTGGATATCCTGAGCGGTCACCCGGATGACGGTGTCGCCATCGGGGACGTCGCTGAGATCCACCGTAACCATGAAGCCGTTCTCGACGTTGGGGTTGACCGTCATGGAGTAGGTCTCGCCCTCGATATACGCCGTGACCGCCTCGTAGTCCACGGTGCTGGACTCGGAGGTGATGACCGCGGTGATCTTCAGGAACCCTCCGCTCACGACCTGCCCCTCCGCGGGATTGGTGATGACTATGCTTGGCCCGTTGGGATCCGCGTCGAGCACGTCAGGTGGAGAAACGTGATCCTCAATCACGTCGTCGGCGTCGGGACCGCCATCGATGGGGGCCACGGAATGAAAGCCGTCATCGTCGCAAGCCGCCATCAGCCAAAGGGGAAGAAGGAGCAGTGGAAGGATACGTCGAAGGAGTGCGTGCATCTCGGTTCACCTCTGTCCCAATCTTATACCATGGAACCCCGTACATTCGGCAATTTTTTAGGTTTCAACACGCAGGTTTGGCGAAAAGAGACAGGGGGGACGAAACGGCCTACAGGTACTTGTTGCAGGAATCGCACCAGTACCGGCTGTACTGCTCGATGTACCGGGGGGAACCACCGCAGGTGGGACAGCTCTGTCCGGCGGGGGCGGCGGCGGTCTGCTCAGCGACGGGCTGCTGCTGGCCAAAGGCCTGCTGCTGCGGCTGCTGCTGCGCGAAAGGATCAGCCTGGGGCTGACCAAATGGCTGGGCCTGCTGCTGAGCAACCGGCTGAACCGGCGCGACCGCAGCGGCAGTTGGATACGCGGCAGCCGGGGCGCTGCTCTTGTTCACGATCCCGACCAGGAAGGGCATGCAGGTCTGGGTCGTCCCCTCAGCCGGCTCCGAAGCAAACCACTTCATGTACATCATCACGCCATACACGAAGAGGGGAGCATAGACCACCGTAGCGGCAAAGGGGACATGGAATGCGGCGCCCTTGGCGAAAAGCTTTAGGATGGCTGACAGGAAGAGCCCCGTGGCGAACATGCCGATGAGCCCAACCAGGAACAGCGCGATGCCATAGATGAGTTTACGTACCCTGAAGTTCAGTGCGGTTCCGATCTTGATGAGCATCGCCTCGAGGAACACAAAGACAATGGCGGAGGACAAGAAGATACGCAGCCCCAGTTTGATGGCGTCACTCTCGAGCTTGGCATCGGTCATTTTGGAAAAGATGAAGTCGATGACGAGGAAGAGTCCGAAAAGGGCGTACTGCAGAACTCCCACCTGGATGGCGTACAGACCAATCTTGACGATGGAGAACTGGTCCTTATTCTCGGTTTCCTCTTTCCCCGTGAAGTGCAGGAGCAACAACGCGACGAGGAAAATGGTGACCGTCTGCCCGAAGATGAGATAGAGGCTCAGCCCCTGGATGAGCTCGGTGATCATCGATGCCATCAGGAACATTGGGTCTATGGCCAAAGTATGTACTGAAGAGAGGAGCTGCATGGTCGAACCTTTCCGTAAGATGTGAATATCCAGTTGAAGCAATATACTTATATCGGAAAGAAAAGATCAAGCTGAAAGGAAGGAAGATGAGCAACCCCCATCGAGACGTGGCTTTAGCGGGAGGGAGCCGCCGTGGGCACCTCTCCGAGGATGACTCGTCCAGCCATGGCGCGGGGAAAACTGAGCAGGTAACCGTCAACAATCACCTCGGAATACAGGCCGTCAGCGTGATGGTGGTCGAGGGCGATGGTGGATCCCGGGATGATCCCCATGTTGAGGAGCTGCCGTCTCTCGTCCCCGTCCCCCTCGAGGATGGAGACGACTCCCGAGTGGCCTGGGAGCAGATCGGCGAGGCGCCTGACAGGAGCGTTCGCGGCGGCGTCCCGGTTTCCCAAGACACACGTTCCGAGGCAGGAATCTCCGCATCCGTCCACACCGGCCCGGGCCGTCTGGCGGTCATGGAACCGTCGCCACAGCTCGAGATCCACCTCGGGGCAGTTGAGCAGGAATTCCATGAAGAGGACCAGGTGATCCCTGGCATCCTCGGTGAGGGAGTGTTCCATGGCGCAGGCATTCCGGACGGCTTCATCGCGGTCCATGCGCAGGATTTCCGAAAAAAACCGGGAAAGCACCTCGTGCCGCGAAAAGATCTCCCGGGCCATGGTCTCCCCCTGGGTGGTGAGTCGGATGTACTCACGGCGCTCGTATTCGATGAGCCCCAGTTCAGCGAGGCGTCGCATGGCAGGAGACACAGATCCCGCCTTGACGTTGCGGACCCGGGCAATGTCCTTCACCCTGATGAACCCCTGACGCTGCGTAAATTCATAAATGGTCTCAAGATAATCCTCGAGAGCGCTTGTCAGATTGAGGGGAGCCTGGCCTGGGTGCATTTAGAGACCTCTAAAACATGAAGGTAGGCTCTAATAACGTCCGAGTCAACAATCTATTGTGAAATCGGGAAGTACCCGGCCCTACCTCTAATATTGCCAAGCCCGCAGCGTTCTGATACGTTTTGAACCATGACACTCCAATTTCTATCGAGAGAAATCCTGCTGGTCGCCTCCGAGGATGAACGTTCCAGGCTGCTGGTCGGCCAACTGGAGGCCATTGGGTTCATGGTCACCATGAATTCCGAACCCAACACCATCAAGGACCTCCTCGAACACAAGTTCTTCGCGGTCGCGGTGTTCGAGCTCGACACGCCCGCCGTGGACTTCGCCCTGAACATGCTGGACTTTATCGCCAAGGTGAGCCCCCAGACCCACGGGTTCGTGCTGGCCACGCGGGAGAGTTTCCACGCCGCGGTGAGTTCCTACCGCAAAGGCGCCAAAGACGTCATCCTGTACGAAATGGAGAATTTTCCCTATCTTGTCGACTGCGTGGTGAAGAGCGCCACCCGTATCGCCCAGGATCAGGACCGTGACCGCCTCCTCAACGAGATGAACACGGTCCACAAGCAGTTTTTCAAGATGATGCTGAACATGCATATCAGGCTCATGGAGACCGAGACCCACCTTCGGTACAAGGAAGGGGTCGGGATGCAGGAGCTCCCACCGCTCAACATCCTTATTGTCGACTCCGAGCCAACCCTCGCCGCTGGAATCATGGACCACCTGTCCGGCGAAGAAGGCTGGTCATTCACCCACTGCACGTGGGGTTCGGAGGCCCTCGACCACGTCGCCTCGGCCAATTTCCAGGTCGCGCTGGTCGGGAAGCACCTCCCGGATCTGCCTGGCTCCATGATCTCGTCAACCATCCAGTCCACCTCTCCCTCCACGACGATCCTCATGTTCGACTATCGGGGGGCGGCCGAGATTTCGCTCTATGAATGTTCCACGTCACAGGAGATCCCTCTTCTGGGGAGCGAACCCGCTGCAGTAGCGGAGAAGCTCAAGGACATCAGGGCCAGCATCGCCTCCAAATCCCAGAAGGAAGAGCACATCAAGAGCTTCAAGGCGCAGAACTACGACTTCCTCCAGAAATACAGCCGGCTGAAGAACAAGTACGCCAAGCTCATGGAGAAAAGCGCCGACAATGAACCCTAGCGATCTGCACATTTTCCTCGATGGGCTTGAGCTCAACTGCCCCCCCTTCCCTCCCACGCCCGAGAATCGGGGAGAACGGCTGCTTGCAAGCTCAAAACCCTTCTTGTCGTCGCCATCGGAGCGCGGGATACGGACCGCAGGCCACCTTCTCTCCTCCCCCGAGGCGCTGGCCACGCACTTCGGTCTTGACGGACTCGAAGAAGGCCTGAACGCCGCTCTCACCCGGACATCCGTGCTACCGGCCCCGGCACCTTCACCCTACACTCCGGCTCCATTCAGGCTCGGCGACCTTCCCTTTTTCTCTCTCCCCGGGCTGCCCCTCACGTCATACCTGACATCGGGCATCGTCGCCGTCGCGACCCCTGAACACGGCCTGAACCTGTCCTATCATCGGATGCAGTATGTCGATGAGAAGCACCTGGTCATGCGCGTGGTGCACCGCCACCTCCACCAGCTCCTGGCCACGGCCGGAGGGCGCCTCGACGCGGCCGTCCTCCTCGGTGCATCGCCGGCCATCGCGCTGGCCGCGGCCTTTCCCCGTCCTGAGCCCGGCGGGGAACTCCTCCTGGCCGAAGCCATCACGCCTGGAGCCGGCGTCTGCACCCAGGTCCTGGGGTCCACCGTCCCTGTCCAGGCGGAGATGGTGCTGCAGGGCTTCTTCACTGGAGCGCTGGCCACCGAGGGTCCCTTCATCGATCTCACAGGAACCAGAGATTTCGAGCGGATGGAGCCTCTTTTCCAGGTCACATCGATACATTGCCGCCCAGATCCCGTCGTCCCCATGATCCTGCCATCGGGCCCCGAGCACGCCCTGCTCATGGGGCTCCCCCGAGCGGTGAGCATCTTTGCCGCCGTCGCCCCGCTGGTCACGGACCTGAGGGCCGTCGCGCTTCCTCCCGGTGGCTGCGGCTGGCTCCACGGCGTCATCGCCTGCGAACCATCGGCGCCACCCGAAGAGATCGCCTCAGCGGCCTTCCGCGCCCACCCGTCCATGAAGCGGCTCACACTGGTCAACACCGACATCGACCCGCACGACGCGCAGGCCGTGGAGTGGGCCGTTGCCACCCGCTGCCAGCCAGACAGGGGTGTGAGGATCCTGTCGCGGCGCCCGGGATCTTCCCTGGACCCCTCGGGAGAGGATGGCCTCACCGCCAAGTGGATCATCGATGCGACCATCCCCGCCGGACGAAATCCCACAGACTTCAGGAAGCTGCTGTGAGACGCTTCGAGGGATACCTCACCAGTGACCTCCTGACCGCCATGGCGCGGGGTGATCATGGCCAGGCCGCCACCCGCAGCCTCGAGCTGCTCGTCGGCCTGGCCCGCGCCTTCGATGCGCCATCGCTCATCCCCGTGTCCAGTGTCCAGGTGAGCGGGGTCTCCTATTGGAACCTGGGGGATGCAGGACTTGGATATCTTGAAGATCTTGCAGTGGATGGGCGCGCCCGCGTCCCGTCCACCCTGAACCCCGCGGGGTTCAATCCCGAAGAACCCCCTGCCGGACTGGACGCGGGGGAAATTTCCGGGCAGGCACGAGTCATCGCCGCCTATGGGACCATGGGGATCTCGACCACCCTCACCTGTGCC
>QKIM01000322.1 GCA_003249585.1 Deltaproteobacteria bacterium | reverse complement strand
GGAGAGGAGGCGAACAGTCCAGAACAGAAGAGCACGATGAGGGTCGGCATGAGGTTCTCCCAGGGACGGGGAAAAGAGCGTCCCACCCCTGAGCGTACCCTTGGGTCCTTTGGGACTCAATGATCTTTTCTCACGACAGCAGATTCCACGGGTCTCAGGGACTTCCAAAAGGAACCTACCCGCAGCACCCCCTTGAATTCCAGGAATATCTTCCATGTGTCCCCTGTCACGTCAGGAGCGGAAATAGGAAGAAAGCATGAACCGTGTAATGAAGTACAGCAGCACCAGCCCCAGCGCCAGCCAGAGAATGAGCTTCGTTCGCGGGGGCAGCAGCGGGGACTCCTCCGGGGGACTCCCCATGGAGTCTCCGCCAACGTTGTCCAAAATCCACTGGTCGTGTCTGAGCACGCCCTCCACCAGCACCTCGTCGTCATCGGGCAATGCGAGCGGTCTCCCTGCCTGCGGGTCGTAGAGTTCATAGTCCCCGAGGCTGTCTTCGAGCTTCTCGAACCACTCCAGGAGATCCACGAGCTGGTCCCTGGAGAGCCCCAGGGGCAGGCGCAGATTCCAGGAACTGACCTCTTCCCGGAGCTGTTCCTGCTGGATCTTCAACCCGATGGACACAGGCGCCGGAGGAAGCTCGGCGCTGGCGCGACTGCCCTTTATCCGAAGAAAAAGCGAATAATTGTATGTTTCATCCATGACTCCGCCGCGGCGAACCTCCGAAAAGAAGTGAATTTTTTTGCCGATTGTCATTAGCCGTTGACAACCAAACCCTTTCGGTCTATATGGTGCCACCGGAGAGGGCTTTCGCGAGCCCTTTTTTGTTGTACCGTCAGACGCATCGTTCCCGCAACGATTTTTCACCAGATTCCTGCCAGTGGTTCCGGCGGGAGAACGCTAAAAGGATGTGATTGTAGATGGAAAAAGGACCAGAGCCCGTATTAGGAAGACCCCTTGAAGTCAAAGTGGACGACAGAGGTCTCGACCGCGCCATCAGAAGACTTCGCCGCCTCACCGCAAGCGAGGGAATTCTCCGTGAAATGAAGCGCAGACGCCATTACGAGAAGCCCAGCCAGCGCAAAAAACGCAAAGTCCGCGAAGCTGCCAGAAGACGCAAAAGAAGAATCAAGCGCTCCGAGGATTGATCGGAACAGCATTGCGCAGGCCCTGAGGGGCCTGCCGTTCTTCTCTGAATCAGGACGAAGCCATGGGGAAAAAGATTGTCACTATGGGAGATCCACGGGGTGTTGGACCGGATCTCATTCTCCACGCTGCCGCGCGACTGGGGAGCTCCTTCGACCCATTGGTGATCGGGAGCGTCCGCTGCCTTGAAAGCAGGGCGAGGAGCCTCTCCCTGCCCATGTTCGAGGGCGAGATCATCGAACCGGCAGACACCCCGGCCGACTATGAGCTGCAGCCCGGAGCTGCGGCACTCTCCTTTTTGCAGGCCGCAACCGACATTCTCAGAGGCGAGACCACCCCGGGGCTGCTGGTAACTGGCCCCATCAACAAGTTCGCCATGCGGGCGGCAGGGTTCACCTGGCCGGGACACACCGAGTATCTGGCCCACCGCTGTGGCGCCCAAAACGTGCACATGCTCATGGCCAACCCCAAGCTGCGGGTCCTGCTCGCGACGGTCCACGAGCCTCTCGCCAGGGTTCCCTCGCTGATTACGCCCGAGCGTGTCACCGGCGCCATCGTCGCTGCAGGGACGTGCTGTTACGAGGATTTCGGCATCGCCCGTCCTGCCATCGCCGTTGCCGGACTCAATCCTCACGCCAGCGAAGAGGGGATGTTCGGCACCGAAGAAGCCGAGACCATCATGCCAGCCATGGAAGAGGGCCACGCGGCACTGACCAGACGCGGAATCACCTGTACGCTCACGGAGCCCGTCCCTCCAGACACGGTCTTCTTCGAGGCACTGGGCGGCAAGTACGACATGGTGGTGGCCATGTACCACGATCAGGGTCTCATCGCCGTCAAGACGACGGATTTCCATACCACGGTGAACGTGACCCTGGGGCTGCCTTATGTGCGCACCTCGCCGGATCACGGCACCGCGATCCCCCTCGCAGGAACCAACAAGGTTGATCCAACGAGCTTCCTCGCAGCCTGGGAACTGGGGCGCAGCCTGCAGGAGAACAGGGAGGAGAGCCATGGGCAATAAATCCGAGATCTTCCGGGAAGAAGCCCGCACCCTGATCCACAACGTCCGTGGTTCCGTGGGCATCATCAACTCCAGCCTGGAGCTCATCTCGGTCGAAGATCAGTCCGAGAGTGCGACCAGAATGATCTCCATGATCAACCGCCAGGTTGTGAAGATTCTGGCCGAACTGGAGCTGTTCACGGAGTGCTATGCGCCACGCGAGTCGGCCATTGGCGAGTCCAGCTCGCTGTACAAGGCCATCACCTACGCCTCGGATATCCTCGGCATCCCCGTGGAGATCCGGTGCGATCTGCCCAATCCCCAGGGCGTCAAGGTGACGGCCCCCGAGGTCGTGCTGCGCACCATCTTCACCTCCCTGCTCATTAAACCATCTCCCATCGAGGAAAACTACGTGCTCAATCTCAAGGCACAGGACCAGGAACTGATCTGTGCCTTCGAGTGGCCTGAAGAGATGGAACTGTCTCAGCGCTTCATCTGGATCGGCGAGCTCCTCCCCCGGTACGGTGCCTCCTTCAAGATCAAGAAAGGTCGCGGCCGCCTCGCCTTCAAGGTTCAGTAGAGCAGCGCGTCATCCACGAGCTCAAGCCAGCGCCCCGGGGGAAGGATGTCGTCGCCGAGGATCGCCAGATCACGTCCCGCCTCAATAGCCTCCCGGTATCGGGGATCTCCGCAGAGCAGATCGAAAGCAGGAACGTCGGTCACAAACTCATAGGCCTTCTCCCGCCAGGCGAAGGACTCGGGCCAGAGGCGTGCGACGGTAGCGACCATCTTGAGGGCTGCAGACCATGAGCGAAAACGATCTCGGTCAGTGACGTGGATCTGTACCCCTCCGCAGGTAGTCCCCCCCCACTTCTGAAAGGTGGGCTTGAACACCAGCGGACGGAGCGGGGCCCCCTCGACATCCCCTATCTCCCTGACCAGCCGGGAGCCGTCCACGAAGGGCGCCCCGAAGAGCTGGAAGGGACGGGTGGTGCCTCTCCCCTCGCTCAGGTTGGTCCCTTCCACGAGACACATCCCCGGATACACAATGGCCGTGTCCAAAGTGGGCATGTTGGGCGAAGGCATGATGAAGGGGATCCCGGTCTCGTCAAACCACATCCCCCGCTCCCACCCCAAAAGGCCGACGACCGAGAACCCCTCCATGGGGGAGGATTCCTCGAGGAGCGCCCAGCGCACGAGCTCTGCCGCAGTCATAGCGTGACGGACGGGGACAGATCGGAACCCCACGAAGGAGTCGAAGCCGGGTTTGATGAGGTTCCCCTCCGTGACACTCCCCCCGAGGGGATTGACCCGATCCAGCATGATCACCCGCAGCCCCAGCCCCAGAGCCTTTCGAGCCGCCATGAAGGCTGTCCACACATAGGTGTAGTAGCGGCTGCCCACATCCCGAAGATCAATGACGAGCCAGTCGAGCCCCTCCAGATCGGCCTCGTCCGGGGCCAGAGAATCATAGGTGTGGCCGTAGAGGCTGATGACGGGGCGCCCCCGGTAATCCGTCGAGGCCACCCCCTCCATGTCCTGAGCAGCGCCAAAGAGCCCGTGCTCTGGACTGAAGATCCGGACCACAGGTGCGCCAGCGTCGATGAGCCCGTCGACCAGGTGTGTGAAATGGCGGTTGCACGAGGCCGCGTGGGCCAGGGCGGCGCCCTGCCCCATGCCCGTGAAGGCAAGGGGATCCGCGAGAAATCGATCTATCCCTTCGGTGACCTGTGGCATGGATACCTCACTCAGGAGATGGGGAGTGGAAGAACTTCGATGGCCTCTTCTGTGACCTTGAGGCCGAAGAAGACACGTGAGCACTCGAGCTGGCGGAGCACCATACGCTCAAAGAGCTTGACCCGCTGAGCAAAAAGGTCCTGGCTGGGGACCGGGCTCTCCTCACCGAACTCTTCCCACGCTTTGATGAACTGCTCATAGAGCACGTGCTGGAAGTCCTGATCGGTCATCTCCTTGTATTTCTCGACCCGCTCGTCGTCGCCCAGGAGGGGCATCTCCGGGATGGGCCCCAGGGAGAGGAGCTGGATTCCGGTCTTCACGGGGGCGTCTCCCCCTTCCTCGTCCAGTGACTCCCGGCCGAAAAGTACGTTGAGCATCTCGTTGAGGCTGTTTGCGAGCCCCTCGGTCTCCGCGCTGACTCTGCCGAAGACGAACTCCATGTCTCCCGCTGCCACCTCTTGGACGCCCTCGTCGATGGCGTCGATGGATTTGTAGAAATAGTGGAAGACCAGGTTCTCGATGATGAGCATCAGGAGGATGACAAAGATGCCGAAGGCGATGATCAGCGTCACGAAACCTTTTGCAGGGCGACTGATCGAGTCCGTGGAGACCAGGACGATATACCCGTACTTCTCACCGCCGAGGGTGGGGGTCGCGTACCGGTAGTGCGCACCGAGGTAGCTCTCTCCACCAATCTTGAGGCGCTCCCCCGTGATCTTGGCGTTGTTCAATCTCGGACTGGTCTTTACGCTGCCGTAGCGGCCGTTGAACGCGTCGGCCAGAGCCTTGATCTCTTTGGTCCCGGTGAGACTGGGAGTAAACATGTGCTGCCCATAAAAATAGGCGAAGGTGACATCGGAGATGTGCTTCATCTGGATACCACGCACATCAAAGGGCCAGGCCATGGTGAAAACGCCGATGATCGCCCCGCTGGCGCCGCGGATTGGGATGGCAGCGGCCTGGAAGAGGTTGAGCGGTTTCTCTTTCTTCTGATAGCGGTTGATGACCTCGTAGGTCAGGATGTCAAAGGCGGTGCTGCGCGTCTTGACGGCCTCACCGATGATATGCATCCGCCCGATCCCGTTGCGGAGATAGTTGTATCCCCGGAGCTTGGAATCGTCGCGGTCGCGGGTGATCACAACACCGTGGGCGTTGGTGAGCACGGCGACGTGAGGCGTCATCCCCTCGATCCCGTATTTCGGGGAGGTGAAGAAGGCCGTGGCCTGCGCGAAGAGCTTCTTTTGCAGCGCGTTGAGACGGGCCATCACGGTTTCGAGCCGACGGTCACGTCCTGCCCGCATGACCAGCAGCGCGGCGCGGTCGAGAGGGGTCTTTGCAAACCCCATGAGCAGCACGCCCTCCTCCACAGGGGAGTAGACATCCTTTTTCACCTTGCGGTAGTTCTTGACCACTTTTACGCCCAGCGGGATCTTGACCCCCTTCATGGCGAGGTGCTGATAAATGGCCGGTTTCACGTTGTATTTCCCCTTGGTCTCGCCAGGCTGCAGAGGGATGGTGATCGCTGCTCCCGCTGCGCTCTCGTCCTTGGGATCGTGGGCATTTGTTGCCCTCTTGGCCGGCTTGTTCCCCTTGGCCGGCGCGGCGGCCCCGGGTGCAGCAGGGGGCGGCGCGGGGGACGCCTTGAATACTCTGGGCGGCGTGGCCGCGAGGGAGTCGAGCAGCTCAGAGGAAATCCACTGATCCTTGAGCTTTTGGGTTACGTCCGTCCCGTTCACCGCCATCCAGTGGATGGACATGTGCTGCTTGGTCCCCGTCGGATTGCCAAGCACGGCGACGAAAACAGGGACCTCTCCCGCGTCGGCCAGTTGCTGGAGCTGCACGCTCATGATGCCCTCCAGCTCCTTTTGCGAGGCGGTATACTTGATGTACAGGTCGGAAATCTCCATGGCGGCCGAGGTGGCAAGGCTCACGGTCATCCCCTCATTCGCCTTCTCCACATAGCGGATGAGGGCATCGCTCTCGTTGAGCTTCTCCACCGCAGCGACGTCCACCTTGGACCCCACGCTGGAACGCGCCCAAAACACTGATATCGCCCCGAATATGAGCACCAGAACGACGGCGATCAATCCATACTTGCTCTTGAACATGATCTGACCTCAGCGGACGGCGGTGAGAAAATTCGAAGCCTTTCCGTCCGTTATCGCTTCGATTTCCGTGTTCGTTTTAGTGGCACCATAATATATCTGTCGATCATTTCCGTCAACGGTTGATTTTTTCTTGACAGGGGGACTTCGGTCCTTTATAAACCTCTCCTGCCGGGGTTGTAGCTCAGTTGGGAGAGCGCATGACTGGCAGTCATGAGGTCAGGGGTTCGATCCCCCTCAGCTCCACAATAAAAGGACCCATTTCATGGGTCCTTTTTTTTTATCCTCCTTCGCCTTGCCGGGGCGCGCCTGCGCGCTCCCCAATTAATCCCTTTTCTTTTCCTCTGTCTTCTTTTATAGTAGGGGCCCGAAACGTGGTGGAACGTCTCAATCTGCAAGGTTAGCGTGCTATGGCAAGACTGGTTATCATTTCGCAAAATCCGGCCCTGGAATACGATCTTAAGGATTATACGACGATAGGGCGCA
>QKIM01000394.1 GCA_003249585.1 Deltaproteobacteria bacterium | reverse complement strand
CCCTGGACTACCCCGAGCTGTGGAGGGAGGGAGGATCCGAGGGGGGGCCTACTGCCTGGTGGTGAGGGGGAGGGTCTCGAAGAGGCGGTCGCTGTCCACGCCGGGTTTGGTGGCGATGGTCGTGAGCATGCGCCCCTCGGGGCAGGAGTGGCTCCACTTCTCGCAACGGACGATGAAGTCCATGGCGGTGTGGCAGCCGCCCAGGCGGAAGAAGAAGATGCGTTCGGCCTGGGTGCCGTCGACGCGTTTGATCTTGTAGAGCTTCACCGCCCGGCATTTCGTGCGCCCCGTGAAGATGTTCCGGGCGCGGGACACCGCGATCTCCCGCAGGGGGACCTCACGTCCGGGGACGGTGGAGCAGGCGGCCAGGGTGGTGATGACGAGGATGGGGAGGACAAGGTGGATGAGCGGGCGCATGGGGACTCCTTGCTCGGTGTTCAAGAGGTGATACCAGAGGGGAGCCGCGCTGCCAACGGAAAAGCGTGCTAGTCGGGGGAGACGGGAGGATCCTGGGCGCTGTCCAGGAGGGCCAGGGCCCGCCGGTACTTCTCGGCGCGCGTCCGATCCGCCTCGGAGGGGTGGGGGATGCGGGACAGATCCAGGTTGTCCAGCAGGTCTGCCCGCTTCACCAGCTTCCCCAGGGGATCCGTGGCGGCCCGCAGCACGAACGCCTCGTAGGATTCCTCTGCACGGTGGGTCACGGCGTCCACGGCGCTGACCACCTCCCGGGAGAACCCCATGCGGCGCAGATCAGCAAGCGTGGTGTCGCTGTCCTCGATGACGTCGTGCAGGACGGCGGCGATGCGGGCCACGGGGTGGTCCACGGCGAGCATGACCCGCAGGGGGTGCAGAAGGTAGGGGGCGCCGGCCTTGTCGGTCTGCCCGGCGTGGGCTCTGGCGGCGAGGATGACGGCTTTCTCGAGGGTGCTCATGGTGCTCCTTGGCTCTCGGCTTCACGGGTTCAGTTGCTGTGGACTCGACGATACAGGACGTAGCTGTAGACGGTGGTCACGCCGAGCAGAAGGACGATGCCGGCGATGAGCACGGCGAAGGCGGCGGCCGGGCTCATGATGGCCGCCACCAGGGTGGCGAGGCCCAGGCCCGTGAAGAGCCACCCGCCCAGGCGGTGGGTCGCCCGCCACACCTCGTCGCTGGCCAGGGTCCAGGGGAGCCGGATGCCTACGAACCAGTTGGGCTTGAGCAGGGGCATGAAGTTGCCGATGACCATGAAGAGGATGCCCACGCCCATGGGGACCACCAGCGAAATGGAGATGGGGGTCCCCAGGCTGTAGAGCACCGTGACCCAGTGGATGGCCATGAGGAACATGCCGATGGTGATGCGCAGGGCGGCGTAGGCCCGGGCGTGGCGCTTGTAGGCGTCACGGCGGGGGTCGATGTGGGGGAGCGCCCAGAAGAGCAGCTCCAGGAGGATGGGCAGCGCCGCGAGGATGAAGATCATGGGGCGGGGGCCCCAGTTGTCCACCTCTCCCCGGATGTTCCAGTGGATGGGGATGCGAGACGGAAGGTGGCCGTAGATGAAGGCCGTGGCCGCGACCGAGAGGGTGTAGATGGGGAGGGTCCATTTAGCTGTTTTCATGTTCCGTACCTCGTCCGAAGAGATCGAAGAACCAGCGGGTGACTTCCTGGAAGACCGTGGTGTTGAGGGAGTAGATGACCTGCTGCCCCCGCTTCTCGCGGTCGATGAGGCCCGCCTGGGCCAGCAGGTTCAGGTGATGGCTGATGGATGGCTTGGAGATGTCGAAGTGCTCGGCGATGGCCCCGGCGGAGAGATCACCGTCGGAGAGGAGCTCGAGGATCTTGCGCCGCGTGGGGTCCGAGAGGGCTTTGAAGGCGTCGTTCATGGGGTACTCTTTTCGATAGTTAGAAAATTATCTAAATACCTAATTCCGAGATACCCCAGGGGGCGGCTGCTGTCAACGGAAAATTTCTAGAGGTCCTTCGATTGAGGTGGGAACACTGCTGTAAAAGGGTTTCTGTACTCAGGGAGTCAGGGAGAAGGTGCGGGAGTGGCCCCTCGGACTTCGGGGCGAGGTGGGAACGGGCGGGTACGAAGGGGGGAGTGGAGGACAGGAGAGAGGTTACAGGCCCTCTTCCATTATTTGCTCCTGACAGGTTACGGCGTGAGCCACGATGTAGATGTCGCCCGAGAGCCCGGTGACGACATACTCATCCATTGTGTCGAGGGTCAGGTCATGCTGGTAGGGATACTGGCCGGGGGCGACGGTGTACTCGCCGAGGCCGTTTCTGGCCAGGGGCTCGTTGCCGATGTACAGGTGCGTCTCCTCCATGAAAAACATAGGGAAGGTCGTGTACTGGATCGTGGCCATGGAGCCGTCGTATTCGACAAACAGGGTCCCGACCAGCTCGCCCTTGCTGAGATCGCACTGTCCGGCGCCGGCGTAGATCTCGAACTCGTAGGAGCCGATCCCCAGGGGGCCGTTGGTCCAGCCCCAGCGGTGGAAGCCGTAGGGTTCGCCGATGAAGCAGGTGGCCTCGTTACCCATGGCGAAGGCCGTCTCGCAGGACAGGCCGCCCGGTCCGGGACCGACCGGATCTTCCTCGCAGGTGAGATTCCAGGTGAAGTAGGTGGCCCAGGAGCCCCTGTCCACCAGGCGGGTGCCATCGGCGAAGCCGGTCTCGGTCTGGACCGTCCCGTCCTCCAGCACCCTGTACAGGGCGGCGTGGGCTACGGCGAAGAGCGTCACGGGATCGCACACCTCCTCGTCGCCGCTGAGCCCGAAGAGGGAGAGGGGGACCAGGAACTCATAGGATGTGGCGCCGTCCAGTGAGCCACTGGTGTAGGGGAAGAGGCCTATCTTCGGGTTGCCCGCGCGGGTGACTGGCAGGGTGGTGAGGCTCGTGTCAACCCAGAGGTGTGTCTCGGAGAGGAGCCAGTCCCCCGAGACCTGGTAGGTCACCTTGATGTTTTCACCCTCAATGGTGGCGCAGACGGAACCGGCCTCCATGGTCTGGCCCGCCAGGAGGGGAATGCAGGATCCCTCGGAGATGACGACGGGGTAGGGCTTGATATATTGGGTGTTGCCGTCTGTGGAGCAGGCGGTAAAGAGCAGCAGCGATGCCAGCAGTAGGTGTTTCATGACGTTCTCCTTTCGGCCCCTCACGGGGAACGAGTTATGGACCCTCTCTAAGCGAAGGTCGTGCCAAGGAGGCCATGTGTTTTGTATCAGATGGAAGTTAAAGAGGAAATCAGCGGAGAGCCTGGGCTCCAGGTCGCCAGCCTCAGGGAGAAAATTGTCTCGTTGTGTATCAGTGTGTCTCGATGTGTATTATTTTGAGGCAGATGAAGACAGTGTCGCCATCCACCGATAGAGGGTGGCGCGGCTGACTCCGAGGATCTTCGCGGCCTGGGAGCGATTTCCGCCGGCGGCCTTCAGGGCGGCCTCGATGTCCTCGGCGCTCGGGCGCCGGGCAAAGGAGGGTGCCTCCCGACGAGGTTCGCCGATCACCTCGGGGGGCAGATCCTCGGGTTGAGCGACGGAGTCGTGGCAGTGGATGACCAGGTAGTCCACGCAGTGGCGCAGCTCTCGGACATTGCCGGGCCAGGAGTAGGTCTGGAGACGCCGGGAGGTCTCCCGGTCCAGTCTGAGGGGGGCTCGTCCCGAGGCGGTGCAGGCCTGGGCGAGGAAGTAGGAGAGGAGCAGGCCGATGTCCTCGCGGCGCTCCCTGAGGGCGGGCATGCGGATTCGACCGACCCGGAGGCGATAGAGGAGATCCTCTCGGAAGACACCGGTGGCCGCCAGGTGGGGGACATCATGGTTGGTCGCGGCGATGATGCGGACGTCGACCTTCCGGGGCTTGTCGTCGCCGACCCTGAGGATCTCCCCGGTCTCCAGCGTGCGCAAAAGGAGGGCCTGGACCGACAGGGGCATGTCGCCGACCTCGTCGAGGAAGAGGGTCCCGCCGTCGGCTGCCTCGAAGAGCCCGGCCTGGTCGCGGAAGGCCCCCGTGAAACTCCCCTTGCGGTGCCCGAAGAGCTGACTGGTGAGCAGGGACTCCGTGAGCCCCGCGCAGTTGACCGCCAGAAAAGCATGATTCCGCCGATCGCTGTGATCGTGGATGGCGTGGGCCGCAAGCTCCTTGCCCGTCCCCGTCTCTCCCTCGATGAGGACGGACCAGGTGCCCCTCCCCAGATCCTGGACGATGCGTCGCACTCTGCGGATGGGCGGCGAGTCTCCCAGCAGCCATGACCCGCCCTTGAGGGAGTCCTCCTCGTGCAGCCGCAGCTCCGTGACGTCGTGGAAGAGCCACAGCAGGTCCGTCGAGTCGGGCGCCGTCTCCACGGAGATCTCCAGATCCCGCGGGCTGGCGCTCCCCTGGCTGACCACGAGTCTTCGTGGTCGTGCGCCGGGCGCCTTGGCCTGTGAGGCCATGGTGGTCAGGGTCTCCCCGAGGCGGTCCGGGAGGTCCTTCAGGGGCGTCCCGGACAGGGTGGAGGCCGAGATCCCCAGTTGGTCGCCCAGTTGATCCGAGGTAAAGATGATGGTTCCCGTCTCGTCGGAGACCAGCACCCCCGTCTCCAGACGATCCAGGACCGTGGCCAGGCGGCCGAAGCGCAGGCTCAGGGAGCGGTTGGCCAGCTCCAGCCGGCTGCCGGTCTCCGAGAGGGTGTCCACCCGGGCCGCCATCTTGCGCAGGATGATGCGCAGATCCATCTGGTGCATGGTGAGACGGGCGAGGCTCTGCAGGAGCTTCAGTTGCTGCGCGGTCAGTTCCCGGGGCCGGTGATCGATGGCGCACAGCGTCCCCAGGGTGTAGCCCTCGGCGGTGGTGAGGGGCATGCCAGCATAAAAGCGCACGGGGGGGGTACCCTTGACCAGAGGGTTGTCATGGAACCGCGGATCCTCGAACGCGTCGGGGACCACCAGGGCAGCGCCGCCGGCCACCACGTGCCCGCAAAAGGAGATCTCGCGCTCGGTGTGGGTCAGGTCCGTCCCGTGTTTCGCCTTGAACCACTGCCGGTGCTCGTCGACCAGGGAGACCAGGGCGACGGGGGTATCGGCCACATGGGCGGCGAGCCGCACGAGGTCGTCGAACACCTCTTCGGGAGGGGAATCCAGGATCTCGTAGGCGGCCAGCGCGTCGAGGCGGGCCGCCTCATCACGCGGGACGGGAGGGGGCTGCATGGAGAGACTGTATCAGGTACGCTGCCGGAAGTCACCCGGCCCTTGAGTTGCGGTCCGGATTTTTGTACAGTATACTGTAGGCGTCGAGCTCGACACCGGGGGAGGGAACATGCAGATCATCGAGATGGAAGCCGACGATTATGACGAGGTGATGGGGCTCCTGGGAGGAGCCTCGGGAGTGGTGCTCCGTGCGGTGGACTCGCGCAAGGCGACGGGGCGCTTCCTCATCGCCAACATGGGGCTCAGTTTCATCGCCATCGAAGACGGGATCCTCGCGGGCTGCATCATGGGCAGCACCGACGGCAAGCGCGGCTATCTGCAGCACCTCGCGGTGCACCCCACCTTTCGCAGGCAGGGGCTCGGGACGGCGCTCGTGGCGCGGGCCCTGGAGGCCATGGCCAAGCGCGGCGTCGACAAGACCCACGTCTTCGTGATGAAGTCCAACCCCGGCGCCCAGGAGTTCTGGCGTCGCATCGGCTGGGAGCAGCGCGAGGACATCGTCCTCTTCTCCCACATCGCCTCCGCCGACCCCAACGCCTGACCTGTCCCCCCCCGGAGATCCCATGGAATACCCCTACATCCTGTGCGACGTCTTCACCGAGACCCCCTTCGACGGCAACCCCCTGGCCGTCATCACCGCCGCCGACACCATGACCGGTCAAAAGATGCAGGCCGTGGCCCGGGAGTTCGGCTTCTCCGAGTCCGTCTTCATCGGGTCCCCTTCGGGCGACGGCCGCTGGCCCGTGCGCATCTTCACTCCTGCCGCCGAGGTGCCCTTCGCCGGCCATCCCAGCCTGGGCGCGGCCTTCGTCCTGGCCACCCAGGGCGCGCTGGGCCCTCTTGGCGACCTCAGGGAGGTGATCCTCTCGGAGGCCGCCGGGGAGGTCCGGGTGACCTTCACCAGGGCAGCGAAGGGGCTGACCATGGAGCTTCGGGCCCCCGAGCCCCTGTCCCTGGGCGACGGATTCGACGTGGAGGACGTCGCCGGGATGCTCTCCCTTCCGGCCATGGCGGTGTGCGCGGCGACCCACGCGCCGCTGGGTGCCTCGGTGGGGCTGCCCTTTCTCTTGGTGGAGCTGGCCGACCTCACCACCCTGGCCGCCGCCCGGGTGGACATGGAGGCCCTCAGGGCGCTGCACGCCGAGGGTGCTCCCCCCGATGTCTGCTGCTACGTCCCGCAGGGCCCCGATGTGCTCAGGGTCCGTGTCTTCGCCCCCCTCGACGGGGTCACCGAGGATCCCGCCACGGGGAGCGCGGGCTGTGCCCTCGCCGCCCTCCTGGCCCATCTCGATCACCGGACTTCGGGAGACTACGCC
>QKIM01000435.1 GCA_003249585.1 Deltaproteobacteria bacterium | reverse complement strand
CAACCGCGTGGCTGGCGGACTACCTCGTCACCTACGTGGAGAGAGACGTGCGGAACATCATCAATGTGGAGAACATCAGTCTCTTCGATAATTTCCTCCGCTTGACGGCCACGAGGACCGGGAGCATCGTCAACTTCAGTTCGCTCTCGAGCGACGCGGGCGTTACCCATCCGACGGCCCGCAAGTGGCTCAGTGCCCTCGAGGCGAGCTACATCTGTTTCATCCTTCAGCCCCACTTCAAGAACTTCAGCAAGCGGATCACCAAGGCTCCCAAGGTGTATTTTTATGATACGGGCCTCCTGTGCTACCTGCTGCGTATCCATACGGTCGAGCAATTACAGGCCCACCCCCTCAGAGGAAATATTTTCGAAAACTGGGTTATCGCCGAGGCACTCAAGCAGTACTTCAACAAGGGCAAGCAGAGCCCCCTCTATTTCTGGAGGGATCAGCACGGGCACGAGATCGATCTGGTCATCGACCGGGGGACGCATCTCGAGCTCCTCGAAATCAAGAGCGGGATGACGTTCAACAGTGGATATTTCAAAAACATCAACTGGCTCAATACCATCCAAGGGAGAGAAGACGGCACCTGCATATACGGTGGGGCGAAGCGCATTGCGCTTGCTCCCAAAATGGTTGTTCCCTGGAGCGACGATCTCGCCGGCCTTTTCACATAACGTCCGAACCCCGTTGGCGGGGCTAACGGCGGGAGGCTGGAGGGCCGGCCAATTTTGACGACAGAGCCTTCTCTCGACCGGTATTTCGTCCTTCCCGCGCAGGCGGGAAACTATACTGCGCATGGATTTAATTGGGGAAAATGGGTTCCTGCCTTCGCAGGAACGACGGGCGGAGAGCAGGAACGACGGGCGGAGAGCAGGAACGACGTGCGGAGAGCAGGAACGACGTGCGGAGAGCAGGAACGACGTGCGGAGAGCAGGAACGATGGAGGCTAGGGGTTGGGGTTTTTGCGCTGGCGGCGGGAGAGGACGGCCCAGGCCACCAGGGTGGAGAGGAGGTACATGGCGATGAGCGGCAGGGCCATCATCACCTGGGTGACCACGTCGGGGGGCGTGAGGATGGCCGAGACGGTGAAGGCGATGACCACGAAGTAGCGGAAGAAGGAGAGCAGGCCCCTGGGGGAGACGATGCCCGTGGTGACCAGGAAGTAGATGAGGAGCGGCAGCTCGAAGACGATGCCGAAGGCCAGCAGGAGGTTGATGATGAGCTTGAGGTAGTCGCCCATCATGATGGTGGGGGCCAGGGCGACCTTGGCCATGCCGGGATCGAGGATGGGGGAGTGGCCGAAGACCTCCTTGAAGATCTCGCCGAGGACCGGCAGGAGCTGGACGTTGCCTGGGCTGTCCTGGGCGAAGCGGATGAGGAACTTGAAGCCGTAGGGGAAGACCAGGTAGTAGGCGAAGGCCACACCGCCGGCGAAGAAGAGCACGCCCAGCACCGTGACGCCCAGCACCAGGTGCCGCTCCTTCTTGTACAGGCCCGGGGCGATGAAGGACCAGATGTGGTAGAGGATCATCGGCATGGCGATGAAGATGCCCGCCTTCACCGAGAGCTTGAGGTAGGTGAAGAAGGGCTCCACGGGGGAGGTGAAGTGGAGCTGGGGGTTGCCCTCCAGGGCCGGGGCCAGGGGGGCCACCAGAAAGTCCAGGATCTCCTGACGGATGAAGTAGGCCACCCCGAAGCCCGCGATGAGCCACACCAGGATCCACTTGATCCGGTAGACCAGCTCCCGGAAGTGGGCCATGATGGACTCACGGGTGGACGGTTCGGCCATGGGTCACTCTCCGCCCAGGTCCAGGCGCTTCATGACCATCTGCAGGTCCTCCCAGGCGCTCTTCTTGGAGGCGGGGTTGCGCAGGAGGTAGGCGGGGTGGTAGGTGGCCAGGAGGGGGATGCCCTGGTAGTCGTGCCAGGAACCCCGCAGCTTGGAGAGGGAGCGGGTGGTGGCCAGCAGGGACTGGGCCGAGATGCGCCCCAGGGCGACGATGACCTCGGGGCGGACCAGCTCGATCTGGCGCAGGAGCACGGGCATGCAGGTGAGCATCTCGTCGGTCTCGGGGTCCCGGTTGCCCGGGGGGCGGCACTTGACGATGTTGCCGATGTAGACCTGGTCGCGTGAGAGGCCCATGGCCTCGATCATGCGGTCGAGGAGCTGGCCGGCGACCCCCACGAAGGGGCGCCCCTTCTCGTCCTCGTTGGCGCCGGGACCCTCGCCGATGAAGAAGATCCGCGCCGGGACCGCGCCCTCGCCGAAGACCAGGTTCTTGCGGGTGGGGCCCAGCTTGCAGGCTCGGCACTCCTTCCACAGGTCGTGGAGCGCCTCCATGGTCATGTTCGTCATGTCTAGGCTGGAGACGTCGGGGCGGGTCGGGTCAGTTTCGCGGGGAGCCGCGGGAGTGACGTCGGCGGAGAAGCCGAAATCCACCTCTTCGGCGAGACCTGGGGGCTCCTCGAAGGGGGGCGGGTCGCCGTCATCGGGCGGGCCCTCGTCCGTGTAGGGGGGCGGCCCGTCTTCAGGGGATAGGGGGGTGGCGGAGCCCGGCTGTGGCGAGTCTCCCTGCTCGGGCGGTGCGGTGCTGCGGATGGCCTCGATGGTTTCGAAGAGGTGCACCAGGGAGATCCCGCGGCCGTGGTGGGCCAGGTAGGTCTTGAGGGCACCGATGAGGGAGGTGTAGTCTTCGTTCATCGCCAGGGCGTGGCCAGTTTCCTTCGCATAAGCTCAAGGAGGTGTCGGGTTGACGCCAACGCGTCGTCGAAGGTCGCGCGGCGGGCAGCCCATTGAATATACACTTTTCTGCCTTCGGGGTGAACCGAAAGCGGGGTCAAAATGGAGACCCAGGGGAACCTTGCGGCGCCCGGACGGGAGAGGGCCGCCACGAGGCGGGCCCTGAGGGCGCCCACGAAGGCCTCCGCGGCGCCCACGGTGGCGAACTCCAGGATCCCCATGACCGTGGCCCAGCGCGCGGGGAAGCGCACCACGAGGCCGCCCCGCAGGGGGGTGGACGCGCCCCCGAGGGCCTTGAGGAGCTTTGTGAAGGGCGCGCGGTCGCGGGTGACCAGGAGGAGCGCGGGGCTGACGCCTCCAGAGCCCAGGGCCGTGACCATGCGGGTGAATTCCCGGGTGGCGCGGGCGCCGGCGACCTCGACCCCCTTGCGCAGATCCACGGAGAGGCGGACGCGGAAGGCGCTGCCCCAGATCAGGTGGCGGTTGCCCAGGTAGGCGGTGCCGTGCACCTGATCCCCCGCCACGGGGACGTCCCGGTGCCGGGGCGCATCGGCCGAGGGCGCCGGGAGCTTCTCGAAGCCGTAGGCGTTCAGGGTCTCCTTCTCGTACCACGCCGTCACCCCCTCACGGGCGGCGCCAGGGACCCGGACCGGGGGCGTCACCGTGCAGAGCCCGGCGCAGGCGCGGCGCGTGGAGGCGGGGATCAGGTCGAAGTCCGTGATGAGAATGGCCGCAGCCCCACGGGGGACGAAGTCCCACAGCGTCCCCGTGGCCATGGACGTTCGGGAGGTGGGCGGGGTCTGTCCTCCGCCGCGCCGTCCCCCGGTGCACCCGAGACTGAGGATCAGGAGGATCATGAGGAGGGCTGTCAGGCTGTGTCTCACTGGGGACTCCGCTGCTCCCGGGGCGCGAAAAGCGCTCCGGATTTTCGTTCACAGACCATGGATTTACCCGTGTTTCCGGAGAAACTTCAAGAAAATATCCCGGTTGGGGAGGAGTTTTTTTCTGCTTGACTTTGCGCAGGAACTGGATTATTAGCTCTCTCCGTTGGCCGCGAGGCGGTCGGGCATATAGCTCAGTTGGTTAGAGCGCACGCCTGATAAGCGTGAGGTCGAAAGTTCAACTCTTTCTATGCCCACCATCCTGAAAATCTAAAAACCGGGGAAAAGAAACCGACCCGTCGGTGTCACTTCGTGAAGGTTGTCTTGTAGGGCGTCAGGAAGGTGCACTCGGCGTAGCCGAAGTGCCCCGAGGGCGTGAAGACCCGCAGCAGCTGCTGGTCGCACTCCAAAAACTTCCATAGGTTGACCAGATCCCGGGCCATGACGTACAGGGGCGCCCGCGCGGGCAGGCGCTCGACCACTTCGGAGAGGGGACAGGCGGTGGAGAAGACCCGGATGGACGAGGACCTGGGCTCGCTCTTGCGGACCCGGGCGGGGAGGGCCAGGTGATTCACCGAGACCCAGCCGGCGGTGCCGTCGGGGAGGCTCACCCGGACGGCGCGCACGTTGTCCTTGTAGCCGCCGCGCACCATCTTCACGATCTTCACGGCGGTCCCGGGCGGCACCGGGCGCAGCGGATCCGCGAAGGAGACCTCGGGGACGTTTTTCTGAGCGTGCACCGTCCGGTAGACGGGGATGGCGGAGAGGTACTCGGCTGTCAGGATCCCCCGGTGGCCGTCCCCGTGCCAGGAGGCGGGCGGACGCACGAAGGCTGGCGTGGCGGGGGACTTAAGGGGCAGCCGGTTGGTCCCGAAGCGCTCCGGGTGGCCAAGGTACCGGCGGGCCAGCACCTCACGGAAGATCTCCCCGTACCGCAGGATGAGATAGGTCGTGGCGACCCCCTGATAGTAGTAGTAGTCGTGGCCCCCGGGGTAGTTGACGAAGGTGAGGTTCAGGCCGAGCGCCTTGAGGCTCCCGGCGAAGTCGGTCACGGCTGTGCGGGTGATATCCCATGCGCCCGTGGTGATGTTCACCGGGATGTGATGGGTGCGCAGGTAGTCGCGCTGGGCGGTGAAGGCCTTGAGCATCCTGGGGCCCAGGGAGGTGACCGAGGGCTGGACGCCGCCCATGGCGTGGAAGATCCCCGGGCGCTCCAGGGCGATGAGGAGCCCCTCGGAGCCCCCCAGGCTGATGCCGTCGATGGCCGAGAGCGCCGGGTCCCGGTGGAGGCGGTAGGCCGAGAAGAGCCAGGGCAGGGCCTCCCTGAGGAGATACCGCCGGAAGCGGTCGAACTCCGAGAAGTAGTCCGTGTGGGTGAGGATGATGATCGTCTCGGCGGGGAGCCGCCGGGAGACTAAGGCCAGCCACTGCTTACGGTCGTCGCCGCTGAAGCTCTTGACGATCTCGGCGCGCAGGTTGCCCGTGAGCATGTTGGAGTAGCGGCGGGCGATGTTGAACAGCCCCTCCCAGTAGCGGATGGAGGAGAAGGCGCCCTTCTTGATGAAGTGGTTTCCACCCAGCAGGATGATGAAGGGGTAGTGCCGCCTGGGGAACCGCTCGTAGCTCGCGGGGAGGATGATCCGAAGGGGAAGGCGCTTGTTGTAGACGGCGCTCTTCACCGTGACGAAGTCCTTGAGGACGCCGGCCTCGGGGCGGGTGCGGGTGGAGGAGACGAGGAACCCCTTGGGAGGGCGCTGTCTGGCCAGGGGATGGTTCGCGGGCGCCGTGGGGACGGGGTAGCCGTCGGCCGTGGGGACGCGGGGCTTCTGCATGGCCGGCTTTGGGGCCGGGAGGGTCATGGGGTTCATGGCGGAGGGGGTCGCGTCGACCGTCATGACCGCGGGGATCATGGCCCTGGGCGACATGGCCATGGGAGCGGACATCTCCCTGGCGTGCCCCGGCCCGTGGACGTCACCCGCCTTTTCCGGTTTTTCGCCTTGTCCCGAGCAGCCCGCGGCCACGAGGGCGGCGGTGAGGAGCGCAAAGATTCTATCAGCCACCTTCACGCTCGAGCCTGTCCTTGAGGATGCGCATGTTCATCTTGAGGAGGGGATTCTCCGGCTCCAGGGTCTCGGCCTTCTCCCACAGCGAGAGGGCGCCGCGGAAGTCGCCGTTGTTGGAGAGGGCCACCCCCCGCTGGAAGAGCGAATAGAACTTCTCCTCGCGGGTTTCGGGTTTCTCGGCGGCGAGGGGCCTCGCGTCGAAGTCGCCCTTCACCTTGTTCTCCACCTTGATGTGCTGGAGCTTGATGAGCTCGGCGATGTGGTCCAGATCGGCGTCTTCCGGGGAGTGGGAGAGGATCTGGAACACCTTCTGGCCCCGGCAGAAGACGCGGGTGGCGATCTGGTAGTGGGGGATCCCGAAGAAGTCCGTCTGGATCTGGAACATGTTGCCCTGGACCAGCTTGAAGGAGAGCTGGCCAAGCTTCTTCTCCTCGTACCACTTGCCGCCCACGTTGCGCTCCACCTTGGCCGTCCCGATCTCGGAGAAGTCGAAGGGGCGGCTGCGCAGGAGGAACATCCCCTCCTGGGCGGCGGAGGCGTTCTCGATGGTCTGGTCGAAGTCGGCCTCGGGGTCTTCGTCGAGCTTGCCCGAGGTGAAGCTCATGACCTCCATGGACTCGCCGATCCACAGCACCAGATCTCCGGAGAAGAGCTTGCGCTCACAGAACCGCAGGATGTCCACGAAGGGGAACTTGGAGAGGTCGCCGTAGAATTCCCGGATCCCCTTCTGGTTGGTCTTCTTGATGACCGCGTTGACCCTGGCCGAGATGATGACGGGGTCCTCGGGCTTCACGAAGTAGGCGTCGATCCCCATGTTGATGGCGCGGATCTTCTGGAACCGATCGTCACAGGACGTGAAGAAGATGAA
>QKIM01000641.1 GCA_003249585.1 Deltaproteobacteria bacterium | reverse complement strand
AGCTTCAGTTTCCAGTCTCCGAAGAAGAAGTCGCGGATCGCCTGCATCACTGCCCCCCGCTCCTGGTGCCCTTGCTGCGCCACCACCTTGACGGAGTGAGTGATTGCCGCCGGAGCAGTCTCATCAATTCATTGCGCAGGCGCGTCAGGTTCTCCATGGCCACGAGCTTGCCGCCTTCGCAGATGGAGATGGTGCCGCGCTCCTCACTGACGACCAGGACGATGGCGTCTGTGCTCTCGGTGATCCCCAGAGCGGCGCGGTGTCGCGTACCGTACTTTTTCTCCATCCTTTTGTCCTCACTGAGAGGTAAAAGGACACCTGCCTTGTAGATTCGGTTGTCTCGGATGATGATGGCCCCATCATGCAGGGGATTCTCGGAGGTCACGTTGAAAATGGACCACAACAGCTCCTTGGAGATGACGCCGTCGATGGTATCGCCGCTGGTGAGGATCTGATCCTCCACCCGCGCCTCACGCTCGAAGACGATGATGGCCCCCAGACGGATCTGGGCCATCCGGTCCACGGCCTCGATGACCTCTTCAAAGGCTTCCCGCTGCTGTTGGACGGCGGTGAAGATGTTCATTCCAGAGCCGACGCGGGTCAGTGCGCGCCGGATTTCATTCTGAAAAATAATGATGATGAAGAGGAAAAAATAATTGGTGAGGTTTGCGATGAGCCACTGGATGGTGAAGAGGTCCAGATAGTGGGAGATGAACGCGGAGAAGCCCAGGATGATGAGCAGCCCGATGAGCATGAAGAAGGCCCGTGTTCCCCTGACCAGCACCAGGAATTTATAGACCAGATAGGTGACCAGCAGCAGATCGAGGATCACCGTCAACCAGCCGATGAAGGATGGCTTGTCTGTGAAAAGGTCCAGTCCGAGAAGATCTATTCCGAACATAGTGCGAGCGACGGTAAAACAGCTTCAGCTACGGCGAAGGCCTGGGTCAGCGCGCCTGGATCGTGCACTCGGAAGATCTGGGCCCCCGAAAGGAAGGCCAGCAGCGAGGAAGCGAGGGTGCCCGGAAGTCGAAGCTCCAGCGGTGCCCCCGTGAGGGTACCGATGAAGGATTTGTTGGAGGGCCCGACCAGCACGGGGCAGCCGGTCCTCCGAGACATGGCTCCGCTTGCCCCCATGAGGAGGGCGCACTGCTGGGCGGTTTTTCCGAACCCGATCCCGGGATCGAGAATGATCCGCTCCCTCGGAATACCTTGATCCACTGCACGATCCGCAGCGCGTACAAGTTCCCTCTCAACTTCGACTATCACGTCGGAAAAATCAATAGAATTCTGCATGGTTTCCGGCATGCCGCGCATGTGTCCGATGACGATGCCGGCACCGAAATCCTCAACTACCCGGAACATTTCAGGATCTCGCCCGCCCGAGACGTCATTGACCAGGACGGCGCCGGCTTCGAGGGCGGCGGCTGCGACCTCGGATTTCATGGTGTCCACGCTCACCAGCACCTCCTCCTCGGAGAGCGCCTGAACGACGGGAACCACACGGGACATCTCCTCGGCGACGGTGACGGCGCTGGAGCCCGGCCGCGTTGATTCTCCGCCCACGTCGATGATCCGGGCGCCCTGGGCCAGCATGTTCCGGGCCGCGGTGAGGGCGACCATTGGGTCAAAGTGACGTCCCTGGTCATAGAAGGAATCGGGGGTGATGTTGAGTATTCCCATGATGACCGGTCGGTCCATGGGAATGGTGTGGCCGTGGATCTTCAGGGGGCGCGCCCCGTCAAGTGGATGGCGCATGATTCAGAAGGAGGGGGAAGGCTCAAGGTCGCCGTCCAGGGTGGAAGGGCTGGAAGTCCCGATTCGGGTCATGGACTCAAGATCCTCGCGGTCCAGGGTCTCCCGCTCCACCAGCGCACGTGCGACCTTGTCGAGAACGGTCCGGTGCGTCACGAGGAGATCCTTGGAGATACGGTAGGCCTTCATCACGAGGGAACGTACCTCGCTGTCGATCTCCTGGGCTGTCGCCTCGGAGATGTTGTTGGTGACGGTGAGCTCACGCCCCAGGAAGATCTCCTCCTCGCGGTTGCCGAAGGTGAGGGGGCCCAGCTTTTCGCTCATTCCCCACTCACAGATCATCTTCCGGGCGAGGCCCGTGCACTTCTCCAGATCGCTGGAAGCACCGGATGTCATGGTGTTGAACACCAGCTCCTCAGCGACACGCCCCCCGAGCAGGATACTCATATTGTTGAAGGCGAACTCCCTGGACACCGACAGTCGGTCCGTATCAGGGAGCTGCATGACCATCCCGAGGGCCTGGCCACGGGGGACGATGGTCGCCTTGTGGACGGGATCCTTCTCCCCGTCGATGAGGAGCGCCACAACGGCGTGTCCCGCTTCGTGGAAGGCGGTTCGCTCTTTCTCTTCGTCGGTTCGGACCATGGTCTTCCGCTCATTACCCAGCAGAATCTTGTCCTTGGCCAGATCGAAGAACTCCTGGGAGACGACCTCCTCGTCTTTGCGTGCCGCCATGAGCGCGGCCTCGTTGACCAGGTTGGCGAGGTCGGCACCCGAGAAGCCCGGCGTGCCCTTGGCCACGACGGTGAAATCCACGTCTTCTGCCACAGGGACGTCCCGGTTCTGCACATGGACCTTCAGGATCTCCTCGCGTCCACGCACGTCGGGCATGTTCACCACGACGCGGCGGTCGAACCGTCCCGGTCTCAGCAGCGCGGGATCGAGGACATCGGGTCTATTGGTGGCGGCCACCATGATAATACCCTCTTTTCCCTCAAAGCCGTCCATCTCGACCAGCAGTTGGTTCAGGGTCTGCTCCCTCTCGTCGTGACCACCCCCCAGGCCGGCGCCGCGCTTGCGGCCCACGGCATCGATTTCGTCGACAAAGATGATGCAGGGGGCGTTCTTCTTGCCCTGCTCAAAGAGGTCGCGGACGCGCGATGCGCCGACGCCGACGAACATCTCCACGAAGTCGGAGCCGCTGATGGAGAAGAAGGGGACCCCCGCCTCTCCGGCAATGGCCTTGGCCAGCAGGGTCTTGCCGGTCCCAGGCATCCCGACCAGCAACACACCCTTGGGGAGCTCGCCGCCAAGTCTGGTGAATCGTTTGGGATCCTTGAGGAAGTCGACGATCTCGCTCACCTCGGCCTTGGCTTCCTCCACCCCCTTCACATCATCGAAGGTGATCTTCTTCTCACTCTCGTTGAGCATGCGCGTACGTGCCTTCCCGAAGGTCATAGCCTTCCCGGCGCCGCCCTGCAGCTGCCTGATAAAGAAAAAGAAGAGCACGAACAGAAGCAGCATGGGCAACCAGGAGAGCAAAAGTGACGGCCACCAGGACTCGGACTTCTTCTCCAGTTCGTACTCGACCTCCTCCTCGCCCAGCTTGTCGAGGAGCTGGGGACTCACCAGCCCCGTGGTCTTGAACTTGGTGTTGCCGTTCACGTATTTGCCCGTGATGGTGTTGCCGACGATCTTCACGTCGGCGAACTTCTCCCCGTTCTCCACATCCGCGATGAACTTGGAAAACTTGATCTCATTGACGTTTTCATCGCCCTTGTTCCACATCTTGAAGAGCATGACGAAGAGCCCGATGAGCACTACCCAGACCAGTATTGTTTTGTGAGACTGTTTCACGTAAACCTCTTCTTGTCCTGAGATTTTCCGCAATGCGCGTTATGGTTCGAGGATTCATGCAGGGCAGGTGGGCCCGGGGAGCATACCTTTTGTGCGGGAACCTGAACCAGCCGAAGCCAACATACCGGCCGGCGAGGAAAATCTTCCCGTCCGACAGTGACCCGTTCGATGATTCTCATTCAAAAACGGGCACCATTGGACTCTAGTACATCTAATGTTTTATTGGGCAAAGTCAACTCTAAAAGGCGAAGATTCTGTTCCTGTCAACGTGCGTAGGGGGCGGAACGGCGGAGTGACGGGCGGCTCGGGTCGCGGGCGGGAAGCTACTCGATGGGGTTGATGATGTTGATGTCCGAACCTCCCGGATACCCGTAGGAGCCGACATTGTAATAGCCATAGACCGTGAGGCCAACAGCGGCGTCCGAGGAGACGCTGTGGGCGCCTTCGGTCATGTGGCAGGTCATCTGGACATAGTTCACCGCCTCATACATGCCGATGGGGGAGGTGGTGCAGTTGGTCTGGAATTCCTGAAGCGCGAGCCCGTCGATATGGACCCCGGCACCTTCGGGCATGGCGAGGACCATGTAGTTGTCCTCAAAAGTGGTGGGCACCAGGAAGACATACTCCTCACGGTGCTGGTCCACAGCGGGAAAGACAACAAAGGTCGGGTCGCCGATACCACCGGGGATATACCCCTGGCTGATGAGAATCTGTCCCACCATGATGGCGCCGCCCGCGGTGGTGATGGTGAAGCCCTCCTGTGCCCAGAAGGTCGCGTGCTCTCCAGCGTTCAGAGAGAAGCTGGGGAAGTTGGAGAGCGAGGTGGTCACCACCGTGTTGTCCTCCGTTGCCAGGATGCGGTAGATATCCGGCTCTACGTACGAGGAGTCCGTAGAGCGCACGGGGGAGCGACTGATGACATAATCCCAGCCCAGGGCCCGCGTAGGGAACATCTGCTGCTCGAGGTGGTCGGTGCAGCAGCCGTCTTCATATCCCGAGGCGAGCGGGGGGTCTGCACCGCCGAAGCCGATGCCGCGCTCGAGGCTCGAGAAGATGGCGACGGGGGCCGTTGATTCGATGCGGGTCCCTGTAAAGTCGCCGTCATATCCTGAGAGGAGACAATCCTGCATGTCGTCGAGCGCGAGGGACTCCAGATTCACTACGTCGAATGGGCCGATGGTGAAGGAGACAGGTGTGCCCGCTGGGGTCTCCTCGATGGTGAGCCCCGAGTCGCCTCCTGAAGCGGTGATGGGGTGGGTCGGGTAGACCGTGACGACAGTGTTCTCGACGGTCCCCATAATCGTGACCGAGGTGTGGTCGGGGATGGACTCCATGGGCATGAAATCGTTGCCACAGGGGTTGGCCGTGGGCCATCCCATGACGTAGTGGTGTTTCCCCAGGGACTGTTGGGGGAGGAGGATGGAGGCGTCGTTGGAGTAATCCTGGATAATCGGGTTGAACTGGTAGGCGACGGCGGGGCCGTCGGTGACGATACGGTAGCCGTGAGACGAGACGAAGGTCCCTGACCCCGTATATTTTTCATAGGTGCTGTTTTGCCCCATGGTACCGTCGACCTCTCGCTGTGGCAGATCGATCTGGACCAGGCTGTTCGCGGGAATCGTCGTAGGGTTGGCCGTCCCGTTCTGGGCTGCGGAGACGATCTCCTGGACCGGTTCCCCGAAGCGTGCGATATTCTTGTATACCGTGACGTTGATGGGCCAGTCGTTGGTGTTGGCGACGACCACGGCGAACTGTTCCCCGGCGGCATCGTTGCTGCTCCCCATGACATCATAGGCCTCGTTGTCCAGATCAACGGCCCAGAACTCACAGCCCACGTTGGAAGTGGTGAGCAGGGACGGGTCGCACCGGTTGACGCATTCCCCGAAGACACAGGCGACGCTTTCCGTGCAGGTCTCCTGATACTGGAGGGTGTTGTTGTCGTCACAGACCATAACATCATCGCCGTCGCAGAAGGTTTCCCCCTGGTCGCAGCCGGTACAGCCCGTTCCGTGTATGCAGTTGATATCGCATTGCTCTTCGCTCCACTGTCCTGTGGCACTGCAGATACGTGCGGTGAGGAAGTCGCAGACGATCTCGCCGGGGGTGCATTCGGAATTGTTGACGTTGTTGGAATTGGAGGAGTTGAAGGTCGAGTTGCTCCCGCTGTCGTCGCACGAGATGGCGAAGACGCCGAGGATCAATATGACGATGAAGAGGCTTCTGGTTCTCATGGCTGTTCTCCGTGACACGGGTGATGGAACTTTTCAAATCGTATACCATAAAAAAGGCCTCTCGCCATGAGAAAAACAGTTGAAAGAAGCACAGATAGGCGTTCTTGACGTGCCGCCCCGCACGGGCGCAAGGACAGGGGTAGGCAGAGCGTTGTCTCGAGAGCGGCTCCGAGAGGTGGCTACCTGGGGTCACCGGGCAAAGTGCACGGCAACTTTCGCAAGAGCAGGGGGGCCGTGCGCTGCAATCAACGACGGTGTACTTTTGAATCATTACTGGATTCCCAGGCGCTGTTCCAGGGGCAACAACGATCCGGCACGGTCAAAGGCAACTGGGATGTATTGGGTTCACACATGTAATAACCATATAATTCTAACAGTATTCTGTCATGCATAATAATTAATGATATTCGGTCACAGTGATCCTGCAATGAGGTTGCTGGGTTCGGTGGTTGCTATAAACACTGTCTTTGTAAAATCAAAAACGTACAATGCCGATAGCGGCCTCTGATCAGGTGTCTCGCGGCGGCGCACAGGGCGCCTGAGTTAATACGATGGCACGCAATGAGGAGAGGTTATGCCCAGCGTATTCTTTGTCTATTCTACGCTCATTCGTCCAAAAAAAATGTAATCCCGCGCTAGCATGGACACGGGAAAGGCCTCTACGCAAAAAGGAGGACGACACATCCATAACACTCAATATTTATTGCATGTA
>QKIM01000328.1 GCA_003249585.1 Deltaproteobacteria bacterium | reverse complement strand
GAGATCGAGGCGCTCAACCGCTGGTACGAAACCTATGCGCGGGATGTGACCGAATTCGGGTATCATCGCGGTAAGGTGCTGGAGATCGATGTCTCCAAACTGGATTTCACAAACCGTATCCATGTGGGGTATATCTTCGAGCAGATCCTCAACACCCTCACGGCGTGAGCCCACACCGTCCATTGTAATGTTTCCCGGAAAACGGTAGAGTAGGGCGCAAGGAGTGAGCAATGGAACATATGGAGTCCCCCCTTCCAGAAGAATCAGAGGCCTCCACGGGTGAGGTAAAGAAGCGTCAACTCGGGCCCATCTTTACCGTTGCCCTCATCGCCTTTGCCTTGACCGGAGGGATCATGGCGGCGCTCTACTACGCAGGGCCCTCCATGAGCAAAAAGCTCATGATTGACCACAGGAGCATGCGATTCCTCCTCGTCGGGCTGGCGGTGCTGGGGGGATCCGCCTTGGTCAGTTCATTGTTGTACTGGGCCACGACTCAGAAGATAGGGGCGGTGGAGGCTCTTGTGTTCTTCCCCCTCGGGGTGATGGGGCTGAGCCTCATCGTGGGAGCCTTCGGGTATGCAGGATGGCTCGTTCTCTCACTGCTGGTCGGTGGGGCGAACGTCTTCATTTCCGTCGCCATCGGTGCAGCGGTGGTCTATATCTTCTACACGCTCATGGTGGAGTGAGGGCTACTCCACGGGACCATCGTCAACCTCTGTCTGGAGCTCCAGCAGAAGGTAGATCATGATCTTCTCCTGCATGAGCAGCTTGTAGCTGGCGACCCGTTCGTCGCCGGCATGGGTGTGCAGTGTAGTGTACAGGACCCTGCCACAATAATAATCCCATGAGACCGTGATGGGGAGATCGTAGTCCGTGCCGCCCATGGCAACGCCGGGCCATTTTCCTGACATCCACACCTTTGGCTTGTCCACCAGCAGTCCGTTGACGCAGCGGGGATCCTCGGGATCTTCGCACTCTCCCTGGACCCCCTTGCCCATGGCTCGAATGATGTTGCAGCCATACTCAAGCGGGATCTGACTGGCATCGTTGATCTCGTCGAGCCACGACTGCAGATAGGGGTCTTCCGCCTTTCCGGCGGGATCGTAGCAGGCGTAACTGACGCACTTCCCGACCTGGTCAGGCGCGTCCTGTCCCTCGGCGCATATCCCGAGCGAGTAATCCTCCGTGTAATCCACCTGGAAGGAGAGGAATTCGGGGAAGGGCTGCTCTACCCAGTCGTAGGCGAAGTCGTCGATGAAGAGGCGCCCGCCCAGGCGGACATATTCGCGGAGCGCTTCTCGGGATCTGTCGCTGGAGAGGTAGGTTGATTCATCTCCGCAGCTGGCCACGATGATGTTGTACTTCATGAGCTCTTCGACGTTCTCGGCGATATGCTGGGCCTTCGTGTCGGAGATTGAATAGAAGTCGACGTTTTCAACCATGCCCAATGCTTCATAGGCCATGCCCAGAAGACCCTCTCCGCGCCCAACGATGACGAGGATGCGCGGGGTCCAGTCTCCGTTGTCTGGATCGTGGTGCCTGGGGAGCGAGACTTTGGGATCTTTGACGCCTCCAAGATTGCTGGGTTCCAGATCCCTGATTTCGCCGAGGAACCCCGAATGGTAGGTCCTGACTCTGCGAAAGAGCCCCTTTTGAATGACCAGATAATAGTCCGTGTCGGGCATGAGCTTGAGGGTAAAGCTCCCGTCGAAGTCCGTTGTGGCGTGAGGGACATTACGGGGAATCACCACGCGCTCGAGGCAGTAGAACCGGCTGTCAGAGGGTGGGTCAGGCTTTTCAATATAGGCAGCCACCAGTGCTCCTGAGATGGGAAAGCGATTCTCGCTGATGAGTGCCGGATCATCAGCGCCCGGTGACCAGACAACCCCGTTGAGGGTGAACAGTTCAGGCAGGAGGTTATTGGCCTGGTTGTTGACGTTTCCCGAATTCCAGCCCGTGTCCGAGTTGTCTTCCGGTGTCAGTTCGCAGCCGATCAGGGCTGCGACAAGGAGCGTGAGGAGCGACAGGTACCGTTTCATGATCCCCTCCTAGTTGCAGATGTACGAGATACTGGTCACTTCGGTGGCGTCCAGGACGAGGTTCCCGTCGACGTCGATCCCCGAGTTGATGACGGTCCCTCCGTCCGTGCAGTTGGCGCCCGCCGGTTCCTGCTGCTGGACGATGAGGGAGGTCGCGCCGTCCTGCCCGTTGCAGATGTACTCGGTGCTGTCGATCTCCCCTGACTGCAAATACCCATCTTCATTGGTGTCCACCCCGGTCATGATCACCACTCCACCGTTCGTGCAGTGCTGCCCCGAATCCTCCTGGGAAACCACGACCAGCGTCGGGATCCCGGGATTGCCATTGCAGATATAATCTGTGTGGTCGATCTCGTTTTCCGTGAGATCCCCGCTGTCATCGTCATCCAGCCCCCAGCGCAGGGCGATGCCACCGTATTCACAGTTCTCTCCCGGATCCTCTTGCAGAGAATCGAAGAGGGTCGTGGTCCCGTCCTTGCCGTCCTCGCAGTCGCAGGTGATGCTCGTGGGCTGGTTGTTGCACAGGAATTCCAGGGTGAGCTCTTCCCAGACGTCCAGCGAACCGTTCCCGTTCTCGTCATACCCCGTGGCGATTCGGAGGCCGCCGTTTTCGCAGTCCTCTCCGGCGGAGATCTCCACCACGGAGATGAGGTGATTCGAGCCATCCTTTCCATCTTCTCCAGGCATTTGGCAGCCCATGGGGGAAATCAGGATGATTGCTGTGAGCAATGCAGACGTGATGGTGCCGTACTTTTTCATGGTGTGCCTCCGGGAAGGGCAAAAGCAACCATTGTGCCATTGGCTGCAAGTGGCAGAAATGTAACAAAGATATCCTTGTGCAGCAAAGCATTGGCCAGGATTTGCGGTTCCATCCTGCGACTTTTTTGTCCCGCTAGAAAGGGGAAAAAACGCACGGCCGCGCATGCATGGTGTGCAGAGTTTGGAAAATATGTGCTAATTTGGCTCAATGCCGCCGGCGGGCAAAAGTTTCCGCCGGGCACGACGAGACGGGTGACCCAATGAGGATCTCTGAGAGATCAATTACGGCCTTGGTAGCCTCGGTCTTTCTGCTGTGTCTTTTGGCCACGGGAACCGGATGCAAGGGCGGAGCCGTGAAGACGGATCCGGAGGCCCTCCCGCGCCTGCCGAGACCGCTCAACCCTGTGGTTGATGCGCGATTCGTGGAGACTGGAAAGAGCGTGATCCTCCCCACCGACTCAGGGGAACTGCTCATGGCGCAGGAACGCGCCATGGGGCTCTTCTCGCCCATGGTGGAGGAAGAGGGCGTGTTTCTCCGACTCGGAGGGCGCCTGGTAGGTATTTCGGTGATCGAGGATGGCGCCTTTGAAAATCCCCTGGGCTGGCACGCGTACATCGGCAAGGTCCGAAATTTCAACTTCGAGGGGTATCTGTTGTGCGCGGAATCGGAAGACGCCGTCCAAAACCTGGGGTGCATGCGACGGCACGCCGCCGCCTTCCAGCAAAAGCATCGGGGCGCACTTCGCCTCAAGATCCTCTCCAACGAAAACCAGTTGGATTTCGGAGTCTTTGAGGGCATCTCCTTGTATTTGGACTACTCTGATGCTGACGTGGCCGTCATGGGACTCGACAGCATGAAGCTCACGACGTTGCGGGGACTCACCTTCCCCATGGGGGTCCGTGACATGGATGTCAGCCTCAGGGTGCTCAGCCGGTTTCTGCTGCTGCACCATGTCGGATTTCGGGAGACGACGGTTTCCGATGCAATGCTCAGCGTCCTTGCTGCAATCCCCACCATCGATTCGCTGCATATCTTTCACGGAGATCTTGAAGTAGAGGCGGTCCGCAGGCTGGGAAAGATGAATCTGAGGCGCCTCGCACTGGACAACACCATCGTGACCGGCACCCTTGCTCCTCTGGGGCTCCTGAGCAGGCTCGAGTGGCTTTCGCTCAATGCCGTGGACTTCGATGAAGGGGAGCAGCTCGGCTTTCTCAGGCGCCTTCGGAAACTGAAGACCCTCGATCTCAATGGCTGCCCCCTCGTCTCCAGGGGGCTGATCCGCATCCTGAGCCGTCTGCCCGAACTACGGTATCTGCGGCTCTCTGGCAGCAAGAGGATGAATGACGCCGTGCTCTCACTTCTGTCAGTGTTCCCTTCGCTCAGGCGTGTCGAGGTGAAGGGGACTGCGGTTACCTGCCATGGCATATCGGCCCTTCAAAAAAAGGTTCCCCGACTCACGATCATTTCAGACAGCTGTTCGTGACGGGGACGGTTTTAATGCTTATGCAAAAATCCGTATTGTGTGGCACATTATTTTAGGGGATGCTATACAATGATGTGGCACCACGCATTCACGGTGTTTTTACACCTATCGGAGGTATCTCATGAGGACCCTTACAGTGCTCGCGCTCTTGACGTTCGCTCTCGCAGTGGGCTGTTCGCCCACTGGGGAAAGTGGCAATAACAACAATAATCTTAACAATACTAACAATGTGAACAACACGACCAACGTCAACAACGTGAACAACACGACCAACCAGCAGGAGATCTGCGACGACGGGTTGGACAACGACGGGGACGGGGCAGCCGACTGTGATGACTTCGATTGTCTGGGCAATGTCGCCTGCCAGAACAACAACCAGAACGACGGCGGGACCGACACCAACGATGCCAACCCCTGGGATTTCGATGCCGACGCCGGGGACGCCTGCCCGCCCGAGATGCAGGCCGCCTGCGACAGCCCAGTGCCCATGGGATGTCTGGCTGCGGAGATTCCAAACAACGGCCTTGATGACAACTGCAACGGTCAGATCGACGAGGGGTCGAACTCCTGCACGCCCGGCTCCGTCCGCGCCTGCTTCCTCGGCCCTCCCGGACGCCGTAACGTGGGTGCCTGCCACGACGGCCAGCAGATCTGCATCTCCTCCGGCACGGAATTCGGTGCCTGGGGGGCCTGCGAGGGCGGGATCTCCCCCACGCCTGAGACCTGCGACAACCTGGACAACGACTGCAACGGCTGCGCCGACGACAGCCTGTGCTGCAGCCCGCCCATCATGTGTCCCCAGAGCGACGATCCCACCCTGCAGGGGGCCCAGCCCTTCACGGACTTCGTCATCGACGGCGGCAACTACTACACGGGCCCCGTGGACCACTGGGAGTGGACCGTGTCCAACGGCCCCTGCGACGAGACCCTCGGCGTGCGCTCCTACACCATCAATAACGAATCCAACCTCTCCTTCGTGGCGAACACCCAGGCCATCACCCTGAACTTCAACCTCTCGGGCGAGTACACCATCACCATGCGCGTCTATTACACCGCCACAGAGTACTATGAGTGCACCTTCGTGCTCAGGGTCTCCGGCCCCGGTCTCCGCGTGGAGAACTGCTGGGATACCCACGGTTCCGTGGACATTGACCTCCACCTGATGATGGAGGGGCATGGAACCGATTGGTGCAGCGACGAAGACTGCGAGTGGTCCAACTGCAAGGCCAACAACTGGGATCATGCGGACTGGGGCCTCAGCGACTCCAACATCTCCATGTGCATCGATACCAGCGCCGGATCAACCTGGAACACCAGCTACGGTGCCTGCAAGAACCCCCGTCTGGACATTGACAATATCGCGACCGTTGGGAAACCCGAGAACATTAACGTGGATTACCCCGAGGACAACCAGACCTATCGCGTGGCGGTCAACTACTACAGCGGAAGTGCGACGACCCACCCCGTGGTGAACATCTACTGTGACGGGGTCCGCGTCGCTACCTACGGATACCCCGTCGCCAACCAGGTCACCATAGACGCCCCCGGCACCTACGTTTACGGATGCAGCAGCTACACCTGGCGCGTGGCAGATGTCCTGACCATGGTCAACTCCACTACGGGAGAGGTGACCTGCACCGTGACACCGCTCACCGACAGCAGCGGAGACCCCAACATCACCCTCGGCGACTCTTCTTACTGACGACACATCCTGGCTAGCAGGAGGCGGCATGTCCTTCATTCGGAGATATCCCGAGCATGAAATCCTCATCATCGGCAGGGAGATTGAAGGCCTTCGCGGGCGCTCCGCCCAGCTGCCACTCCCCATCCTCGGCGCCATGAAGGAGCTGGGCGCCCTGTCCCGACAGCTCGAAGATGCGGGGACCGGGGGCAGCGATCTGATGGAGGAGGCGGACTTCGAGCGGGACGAGCTGGTCCGCTCCCTCGCTTTGCTCCTCAAGTCCTGGGCCCACCGGCGTACGCGCCGGAAATTGAGTCGTACCGCCCATCGCCTCTATCGTGCGGCCTTCGGCGACTCCTACACATGGATCTCCTCGAGCTATTCTGAGGAGTCCCGGGAGATCGAAGACCTGCTGTCGGCGCTCACAGGGGAATTCGCACCGCAGTGCGCCGAAATCCCCGGCCTGTCCGCCCTCGTGGAGGATCTCTCTGCTTCTCAGGAGCGCTTTGCCGCTCTGGAGCGGGATCTGGCCGGGGAGGGGGGTGGCCTCACCCGTGATCTCCGCGTCCAGTTCCACCACGAGCTGGATCGGTAC
>QKIM01000610.1 GCA_003249585.1 Deltaproteobacteria bacterium | reverse complement strand
GATGAAGTCGATGACGATGAGCCCGCCGATGTTGCGCAGGCGCAGCTGCAGGGGGATCTCCTTGGCCGCCTCCATGTTGATCTGCGTGATGGTCTCCTCCAGGGAGCGCTGCCCGATGAAGCTCCCCGTGTTCACGTCGATGGTGGTGAGGGCCTCCGTGCGCTCGAAGACCAGGTAGCCGCCGGACTTGAGCCACACCTTGTGGGTGAGGGCCTGATCGATCTGGGGCTCCAGCTCGTAGAGGTCGAAGATGGGGATGTTGCCGCGGTAGTCATCGAGGATATGGACGGACTGGGGCAGGAACACCTCCATGAACTCCTTGATGCGCCGGTAGTGGATGGTGGAGTCCACCATGAGCTTGTCGATCTCCGGCGTCACCAGGTCGCGGATGCAGCGCAGGATGAGATCCAGCTCGCTGAAGATGAGGGAGGGCGCCGGGACGCTGTGGTACTGGCTCTGGATCCGCTCCCACATCAGGAGCAGGTAGTCCATGTCGTTGCGGATGCTCTCCACGTTCTGTCCCACGCAGGCCGTGCGGATGATGAACCCCGCGTTCTTCGGCCGGATGTCCTCGAGGATGCCCTCCAGGCGGGTGCGCTCCTCCTCGTCCTCGATCTTGCGCGAGATCCCGAGGTGGTCCACGTAGGGCATGTACACCAGGTGCCGGCCGGGCAGGGTCACGTAGCCCGTCACGCGGGACCCCTTGGTACCCAGGGGATCCTTGGCGACCTGCACCAGGATCTCCTGTCCAGGAGAGAGCAGGTGCTCGATGCGCGGGGTCTTCTGCTGCTCGAACTCCTCCTCGAGGAGCTCGAGATCCAGTTCCTCGTCCTCTTCCACGTCGTCTTCCTCGTCCTGGTTGAGGAGGTACAGCCGGATGCGGTTGGGGAGGCGACCCCCGACGATGTCGGTGATGTAGAGGAAGGCGGCCTTCTCGAGCCCGATGTCCACGAAGGCGGCCTGCATTCCCGGCATGACCCTGAGGACCTTGCCCTTGTAAATATTGCCGACGCTGGAGGCGGACTTCTGCCGCTCGATGAACAGCTCCGCGAGGTTGCCGCCCTCCACGAGAGCGACCCTGTTCTCGGGACCGTCGGTGTTGACCAGTAATATGTTCTGCTTTGCCATGCTTTTTTCGATGACCCTTAGAATTTTGACGCCAACCCATCGTTTGGCAGGAGTAAGATATAGAAGAATTTTTACCCTATGGCCATCGATACCGGTAACTAATTGTATTGACTTGGCAATGTGACGTGCTAAACCTGTAGGCACCTGAAACCCGTTGCGGGTGACAACCACTTTGGAGGTATATCGTGAGAGAAGTATTGATACTGTCATTGTTCGCGTTGGCCGTCACGGCCTGCAGCAGGCCGGAGCGGTCGACCTATCCCGGATCCTCCCGGTCCTACCGGAGCTATCACCGGCATTCGACGTATGGTGGAGCCACCGCCACCGCCGACTACGCGCCGACCACCAAGAAGGCCGAGGCGGTGGAGGAGGCGCGGCCTTCGCCGGCGCCCCCCTCCTCGGGGACCTCCGAGCAGGAAGAGGACCGGAACCTCACCGCCAACAAGGACACGGGCGCCAAGAGACCCGCTGAGCCCGAGAAGCCCGGCGAGGCAAAGAGCGACCGCACCACCCTGCAGAAGCGCATGATCATCTATCACGGCGACGTCTCCGTGGGTGTCTTCGACCCCGAGAAGGCCGCCAAGCGCTGCATCACCCTCATGGGCAAGTTTAACGGGTACATGAAGTCCCGGGACAACAACTACCTCGTGGTGCGCATCCCCGCCGCGAAGTTCTTCGACTTCATCCAGGAGCTCGAGGGGTTCGGCAAGATGACCCACCGGCGCGTCACCTCCGAGGACATCACGGCCCAGTTCGTGGACCTCACCATGCGCATGAACAACCTCGTCGCCGCCCGGGACCGCCTCAAGGCCATCCTCGCCAAGTCCACCAAGGTGAAGGACACCCTCGCCGTCGAGAAGGAGCTCACCCGCGTCACCGGCGATATCGAGCGCATCAAGGGCATGCTCCGCTACTACAGCAACCTGGTCTCCTTCGCCACGGTCTCCGTGCGGTTCTACATGCGCCATGGCCAGCACAAATACAGCGGCCCGGCCATCAAGATCCAGACCCCCATCGAGTGGATCCGGTACTTTGACATCGTAACCCTCTTCAGGAACTGACATCATGAAAAAATATATATTTATCATTGCCATCCTTGCAGCGTCCTGTGGACACGTCAACTTCGAACCGCCCAAGGGCTTCGTGGAGACCAAGAAGACCGACTCCACGCTGCGCCTCGTGGCCGCCGACGCCTCGGCCATCCGGGTCACCTACCGGGAGAACAAGAAGAACGGCAACGCCGACTTCTGGGCCACTCTCATGCAGCGGGAGCTCACGGAGTTCAAGGGCTACAAGCTGGAGAAGAAGACCAAGTTCAAGAAGTCCGGCTACGTCCTGGAGATGCGCGCCCCCTACAAGCACAAGAACTTCCACTACACCGTCGGGATCCTCGCCGGCGAGGATGACCTCTACATCGTGGAGCTCGGCTGCGAGAACAACGTCTACGCCGCCCACCTCAAGTCCTTCATGTCCCTCATGGGCAAGATCAACGGCGATCTCGACTGATCCCCTTCACATATCTGTCAAACCACCGCAGCTGCTCCCACAGCACGTGCTCGATACTCTCACGGGCCCGATACCCGTGACTCTCGTGGGGGAGCAGGACCAGCCTCGCGGTCCCCCCCGAACCCCGTACCGCCTCGAAGAAGACCTCGGACTGGGCCGTGCGTGTTCCCGGGTTGGCGTCCCGTTTCCCGTGGATGATGAGGATGGGCTTCTTGATCTTGTCGGCGAAGAAGGTGGGGGAGACCTGGATGTAGACATCCCGGGCCTTGAACAGGGAACGCCGCTCCGACTGAAAACCGAAGGGCTGGTTGGTCTTGTTGTAGGATCCGCTGCGCGCGATCCCCGCGCTGAACAGGTCCGTGTGGGCCAGAAGGTTGGCGACCATGAGGCCCCCGTGGCTGTGGCCGATGACACCGATGCGTTTGGGATCGGCCACGCCGATCTCGACAGCCTTGGCCACGGCGGCCTCGGCGTCGGCCACCAGCTGGGGCACGAAGGTGTCGTAGGTGGTCTCGGGATCACCGATCATGGGCATGGTCGTGTTGTTGAGCACGGCGTAGCCCTTGAGGAGGAAGAAGAGATGGGAGGCGCCGTAGAAGCGGCTGAATCGCTGGGTCGACCCCCTCACCTGTCCCGCGGTGGCCGGATCCGAGTACTCCAGGGGATAGGCGTACAGGACCGTGGGCAGCCGCTCGCCCGGTTTGTAATCCGGGGGTAAAAACAATTGAAAACTCAATGGGACGCCGTCTTTTCGCGTGTACCGGACCAGACGCTTTTTGATCTTTCGAAGCTGCGGCGTGGGGTCTTTGAAGCGGGTGATGGGTTTTCGGATCAGGGTCAGGGTGGCTTCACCCCTGGAAGCTGAGACGGGGCCACCGAGGGTGGCCAGGGAGTAGTTGGGGACCTCGGCCGCGGATTCGGAGCGCAGGACAAAATGCGAGTCGTCCCCGGCGAAGGCCACAAAGGATTCGTAGTGGTCCGCCCTGCCGCGAAAGAGGCGCCGCGCCGCGTTGGTCTTCATGCTGCGCAGGTCAAGGAACGGCCTGTCTCCCTGCCTGGTGGCCCGCTGCCCCTGGAAGTAGATCTCGTCGCCCTTTTGTCGCAGGACGAGTCGACCGTTGGGCAGCGTGCGGAGCACCGGGTAGCCCGGCGATGCGTAGCTGTCCCGCTCGTTGAGGCCGAACCACAGCCGTGACGTCCCCTTGTCCACGTTCAAAAGCCAGGTGTAGCGCCAGCGGCGGATACGCTCACGCTGGATGATCATGAGGGTGCTGCCGTCGGCGCTCCACCAGCCGAGCCAGCTCCGGATCCGGTGCCGGGCCTTGAACACCTCCCCGGGCTTTTGGGTGAAGGGCGCCCCAAGCCGCATGATTCGATCCCGGTGGGGGACCTTGGCCACGGGGTTGCCCCCGTCCAGCGCCTCGACCCAGTACAGCGTGTGCGGCGCCGTGGAGCGCCACATCACGTTGCGCGGCCCTGTACGTACGCCATGGGAGGGCACCTGATCGGCCAGGGGGAGTGTCGCGACCTGGGCCACGAGGGTGCCCTTTTCATCCCAGACCTCCAATTTGGCGGCGAAGCGGCTCCAGGTCACCGCGTGCGACCATGGACCAACCAGTCGTTCAACCAGGAGGTACTTGCCATCGGGGGAGAAGACGGCCTTGGAATAGATCGAAGGTGCCCCGATGGGCTTTTGTTTTCCAGTCTTTGGATCTACCACGACCAGCTCGCTGGTGGCGTAATAGTCGAAGAGGGCGTCGTCGTGGGCGGTCTTGAGCAGGTTGCGCGATTCGTAGGTGGACCGGGCCTTCGCCCCCTTGCCTTCGAGGATGGACGGTCCCGCGGGGATGGCCGGTGGTGCGGGCGGTGAGCCACGCCTGGGGATCCGGTGCACCAGGAGCCGCTTCTGATCGGGCATCCAGCGGACCCGGGCGCCCAGCAGGGTGTTGACAGCCAGGGGTTTGATCTCTTGCAGCGTTCCCTTCACCGATCCCACCCACAGGCCCAGGTGGTCCGGATGTCGGACGGTGAGCGCGAACCGCTCTCCATCGGCGGTCCAGGCCACGGAGAGGACCTGCGCGCTGGCGGGCAGAGGGAGCCTGATGGTCTTCCCGTCCGAGACCCTGACGAACCTCGGAGCGGTCGCGCCGTACCGTTCGTGGTATCCGTTGACCCGTGGGTTGACCCGCATCCCGGCCAGCTCGTGCATGGTCGCTCCCACCTCCGACAGCGACGGGTACAGGACGGGATCGGCCAGCAGCAGCTGCTGCCCCGTGGGTGAGGTCCACACCCAGGGGAGCTGGGGGGCGTGCAGGACGTCGAGGATTTCCTTGGGCGGAGACTTCCAGTTTGAGACCGGCAGTGTGCTGCCCGGCGGTTTTGGAGCGATGGGTTTGGCCGCCTCGACCGACGGTCTGCAGGCGTTGTCTCCACGTTTATCCGTGTTCCAGCAGGACAATTGCACGAGGAGGGGCAGGGACAGGGTGAGGAACAGAAGGGAACGGTGTGACATTTTTGTGTTTGCCTCCATTTCAGAACGATTCGGGGAGATGTTTGCATGATTCATCCCCTGGCGGCAACCCACTTCTGTGTTTCTCATTCCTCAGGCTGGTTGTCAGAAGGTCATGCCGATGTGGACGGCGAGGTAGGGCGTCACCCGCCACAGGGTGGTGGTCTCGGCGGTGGGGAGGGTGGTGCCGCCAGCTGACGTCACGGTGCAGTTCTCGACGCAGGTGGCCTCGCTCATGTTGATGAGGGTCGCGAAACCCAGGACGCCCATGAGCTGGGCACCGCTGGCCATGCGCCATCCAAATCCCAGCTCGCCGTTGGCGTAGAAGGCGTGCTTCACGGCGAAGCGCTCCTCGTCGGGGTGCTCGTCGTTCATGATGCTCTCGGTGGCCTCGTACCCGTAGGAGACGCCGGCGCCCGCGAAGGTGAAGAAACCGCCCGCTCCCCAGAACCTCAGACGGGTGGTGAGGGCCGCGTTGAAGCCACCCTCGCCCCAGCCGGCGCCCATGGCCATCTGGAGGCGCGGGGAGAGGTCCACGCCCAGCTCAAGACCGCCGAACCCAAGGGGCGAGCCTACTCCTGCGACCATGCTCACCGAGAAGAGATTGTCCTTTGCGGCGAGCTCGGCCGGTGGAGGAGGCGTCTGCCGGTGAACCGGCGGGACGGGAGCAGTCTGTCCATGGGCCAGGGGGGCGATGGGGGCGACAAGGAGACACAACAGGAAGCCCCAGAGTCGACGGGTCATGGGGTCACCTCCTCCAGGGCGAAGTCGACAACCGGCTCGGGGGTGTAGGGATCCACCGTCTGGCACTGGGATTCGAAGGAACCGCCGTTGCTGGTGCCGTCCATGTCCCACACACACACCTCATATGCCTCGTGGCGGATGGCGTCGTCGACGTAGATGTAAAAGCTCCCCTGGTAGTTCGTATTGCCGCACTCAGAGTAGCCGCCCTGCGTGGCACACACCAGGATGTCGCCGACGGGGGCTCCGTCGAAGGTGACGGTCCCCTGGGGGTTCCAGTCGTGGTCCTCCCAGGAATTGCCGCAGCCGACCGGTGCGGCCAGCAGGAGCAGCAGCATGAGCCGCCGCGGTGTTGTGAGCGATACAGGCATGAATGACTCCCTTGGCTCCCGCACAGGGAACCCGATTCAGAACGACGTGCCCAGGGCGATCGCCGCGTAGGCGAACACGCGCTGGAAGTCCCCCTCGGCGCTCGTGGGGATGACGGTGCCCCCGGCCGAGACGTGGGTGCAGTTCTCGACGCACTCCCCGGAGTCGGGGTTGAGCAGGGTGCTCAGCCCGAAGGTGAAGCGGAGATTGAAGCTCGAGGCCCAGCGGAACCCGACGCCCGCCTCGATGTTGGCCAAGACGGCGTATTTGATCTGGAACTCTTCGCCGTCCGGATGGTCAGAACCCGACATGAGGGATTCCCCGAGGGTCTCCGTGGAGAATCCGGCTCCGAGATAATAAAA